>NZ_JBFRUJ010000028.1:0-44908 GCF_041474575.1 Vibrio sp. 10N.222.51.C5 | reverse complement strand
CTTAAGGTTCTGTCTATGTACATGGCCTAAGATGAATAAAGAAATCAATGTCCATATTTCCCACACGATCGAGGGCTAATATTGGTTTATCTCATTTTATTGTCTTAACTCACTCTATCGTCTTAATTCACTTTAATTTCTGGAGAGAACGTGCGCATATCAATTTTCACCAAACTGTTTGTTTCAATACTAATGGTGTGCGTGACCATGCTCTTTGTACTGACCTATTTTATTAACTCCAGTTTTCAAAGAGGGCTCCAAGATTTCACAAATAATAATGAGATTGCCCTAGCTCAAGAACTCGCCAATAACTTAAAGCAATATTACTCACCTTCCGAAAAATGGAGGCGGCTAGAGCGTGAACCACATTTAATCGCCAGTAGCATTGGCGGCCCCTCACGACCACATCCTCGTGACAGACACCCATCGCCACCACCATTAAGAGAGCCGGAAGCGCCAGGCCTTCAACCTATTTGGCAACGACTCAACATTTTAGATCAAGACGGGCGAGCCATAATTGGACCGCCTGAAAACCTACATCACCTTGAAGATGGTCAGCATCAAGCGCTAGTCGAAATAACACTGGATGATCAAGTTATTGGGTATATCTCCATCGTCCAGATGGATGAAATATCAGGGCCTTTAGCAGAAAGCTTTTTCAAACAACAAACGACGCATGTAAGCACTATCGCATCGATTACCGTGTTGCTTTCATTCCTTATCTCTTTGTTTCTTGTTAGGCGATTTTTGAAACCATTGCGTGCTTTGTCGAAAGGTGCCAAATCTATCGAAAATGGCGATCTCGATTTCTACATTAAAAAAAGCGGCAATGATGAATTGTCCGATCTCATCGGAATATTCAACGGTGTTGTCGAGACACTAAGAAAACAGAAAACACTTAGAGAACAGTGGTTATCAGATATTTCACATGAACTTAGAACGCCTATCACCGTGCTTAGAAGTGAACTAGAGGCGCTACAAGACGGTATTCGATCACCTGAACCAAAATACATCGACTCGTTACATCAACAAATCATCACACTGGGTCAACTCGTTGAGGATCTTCACCAACTCTCCCTGTATGACATCGGATTTAACCTCAATGTTAAAAACAACGTTGATATAGATAAACTGATTGATTCTGTGATCGTTCAAAACTCGATCCGTTTAGAACAAAAAAACATCACATTAACAAAGCACTATGACCATTCGGCGCCACTGTTTACCTCGTGTGATGAGAGATTACTGACACAACTGTTTGTGAATCTGTTGGAAAATAGCGCACGATACACTAGCGATAATGGGCATGTATCGATAGATGTTACCGACATTAGTGATAGTATTATTATCAACGTTGAAGACAGTGATCCAGGTGTACCTGATGCATCACTTCCACGTTTATTTGAGAGGCTTTACCGCGTTGATAAATCGCGCAGTCGCTCAAGTGGCGGTTCTGGACTTGGCTTATCTATCTGTAAAAATATCGTTGAAGCGCACCAAGGACACATTACTGCCGACCACTCAGAATTGGGTGGACTACGAATCATCATAGCGTTACCAAAGGAAATAAAATCGTGATTTTAGTCGTCGAAGATGAGCCTGCATTAGCAAGTGTACTGTGTGAGTACTTAGAGCACTCTGGCCTTGAAAGTCATCATATTATCGATGGTAACCTTGTCATTGACTGGGTAAAGCAAGCATCGCCTAAACTCATTATTCTCGACCTCATGCTACCCAATCGAGACGGGTTGGATATTTATCGAGAGCTGAGAACGTTCAGTGACATCCCAGTGGTTATGGCGACAGCCAAGGTCGAAGAGATCGATCGACTCGTTGGGCTTGAATTGGGTGCAGATGATTATATATGTAAGCCGTACAGCCCGAGAGAAGTAGTCGTGAGGGTGAAAAATATTTTGCGCCGTTCCAACAAGCCCCAAGCCACGTCAGCAACGAACGCCATTGATATTGATGAATTGAGTATGACCGCCGTCCTATGTGGTATTAAGCTAAGTTTAACGCCAGCTGAGTTTCGGCTTTTGCACCTTCTTTATCAAAATGTTGGCCGCATTTATAGTCGCGATCAATTGATTGATAAAATCTACGACGATAGAAGAGTGGTCAGTGATCGCACTATCGATAGCCATATTAAAAACTTACGCAAAAAAATGGTCTCGATAAATGAAAAATGTGACTACATCAAATCCATTTACGGGATAGGTTACAAACTAGAAATAGAATAATACGAATCATAAAGCCGCTTTCATCAGCGGCTTTTTTCGTTCTAAAGCGAACATAATTCAAAGATGGGATCAGCGTTAATCCCAGTTGAGAATCGACCAGTTCAGTTGATCGGCTAACGCTTTTAAACGCGGACATGGGTTCACCAGATAGGCAAAATCGGCATGTTCACACAAAGGTAAGTCGTTGATTGAATCCGTATAAAAGTGGATATCTGAGTAATTGGTTTCTTGATTGTCTAACCACTCTTTTAAACGCGTCACTTTGCCTTCACGATAGCTTGGTACGCCTGATATTTGAGAAGTAAAACGGCCTTGGTTTTCAATCAAATCAATACCGAGTGCATTCTCGATACCAATCTTACGGCCGACCGCTTCTACTAAGAAAGTGACGCTGGCTGAGATGATCAACATGTCGATATCGTCACGCTCTAACTGCTCAATCAAAGGTTTCGACTGCTTGAACTGTTTAGGCAAAATATGCTGTTCAACACACTCTTCCACCAAGGCGGTGACTTGCTCTGTTGGCATATCGGCTAATGGCTGCATGGAAAACGTGAGGTAATCTTCCATGTTCAGTTTGCCTTCCGAATACAGGCCCATTAAGCGTTTATCTTCATCAATAAAGTTGGGCGCAGTGGCAATGCCCTTTTCAACCAAGAATTCATTCCAAAGCATCGCTGCATCGGCATTGATCAGCGTTTCGTCCATATCAAATACATACAAAGGTTTGAACATCTTAGGCTCTCACAGGTTGAATTTCGTTAAGGTTAAACAGGAGTTCAAGTTGGCTGCCGTTTGCCAACAGTCGCTCAGAGGAACGGTTAAGTAAATCGACAGTTAATTCACATTCATCGACGTCCACTTGGTAGCGAATCACATTACCCAAGAGCTGGTGGTTACGAATTGTGCCCGTTTTCGGCGCAGAGATATGCTCGCCATACTGTCGGCCTTGCTCTTTCACGTAGATAGATTCAGGGCGAATCGCCACTTTCCACTCTGTTTCAATATTGAAAAGTTGCTTGGCTTTGTTCGCTTGCACCAGATTGTAGTGCCCCATGAACCCAGCAACAAACTCATTAGCAGGTTGAGTGTAGATCTCTTCGGGTGTGCCGGCTTGTACGATCTCACCTTTATTCATCAAGAAGATGCGGTCAGACATGATCATCGCTTCTTCTTGATCGTGAGTCACGAAGATCGTGGTCAGGTTCATCTCTTTTTGAATATCTCGAATCTGTTGGCGAAGGTGTTTACGGATCTTCGCATCCAACGCCGAAAGTGGCTCATCAAGTAGCAGAATACGCGGCTTGACCACCAAGGCTCTTGCCAAGGCGACACGCTGGCGTTGACCACCCGATAGCTGATGCGGGTAAAACTTCTCTTTGCCCGTTAAGTCCACCAGCCCAATCACTTTCGCGACTTCGTGTTTAATTTCATCGGCAGCAAGCTTTTTCATCTTAAGGCCAAACGCAATGTTGCCTTCAACCGTCATGTTTGGGAACAGCGCATAAGATTGAAACACCATGCCGATGCCACGCTGTTGTGGCACTTGGTGAGTAATCTCTTCACCGTTGACCCAGATCTCGCCACCATCAACAGGATTCAGGCCTGCCAAGCTGCGCAGTAGAGTCGATTTACCACAGCCACTTGGGCCAAGCAGAGTAATGAATTCGCCCTTCTCGATGGAAAATTCAATATCTTCAAACACCGTGTTGTCACCAAAGCGCTTGGTGAGGTTTTTCGCATTTACATAGCTCATTATTTTGTTCCCTGGCTGAAACGACTTGCCAACCAAGTCAGTAAGAAAATAAACAGGAAGTACGTCATCACAAGGGCTGACGTGAAGTGGCCGCTGGTTTGACGCATGTTGTATAGGTAGATTTGCAGTGTCTCGTAACGTGTACCCACCAAGATGTTGGCGAACACGAACTCGCCCAATAGGAACGAGAACGACAAGAACAATGACGCCATTAAGCCTTTCTTAAGGTTTGGCAGAATAATCAACAAGAACGCCTTGGTGGTACTTGCACCGAGCAGATGTGCTGCATCCATCAAGTCATGCAAGTTAATCGCTTCAAAGCTGTTGGCAATCGCGCGGTACATGAATGGCAGCGCGATGGTGAAGTAAGTACCAATCAAAATCCACGGCGTGCCTATCAGTGAGATTTCGCTGTCTGCATACAGCTGAAGCAAGCCGACTGACGACACTACTGGCGGCACCGCGAACGGCAATAAAATCAGGATATTCATCACCTTGTCGAGTTTCGGGAAATAGTAAAACACAACGAAAATCGCAGGCAGAACCAACACCACACTCAATGACAGCGCCGCCACACAGATAAACAGGGAACGACCAAAGGCTTGTAAGAAGCGAGGATCCGTCAACAGGTTGATATACCAATCTAACGTGAAGCCATCCGGCAGGATCGTCGCGCCCCAACGAGAAGAGATCGAGTAGATAAAGGTCGCCAAGATCGGGATCATCATGATGCCAACAATCGAATAGACCACGGTTTTATGAAAACGTGTATTTACGGTGTTCATTACTTTCTCTTCCCTGCGTAGCTTTTGCTGATCAGCCATTGGTTAATCACGGTGATGAAGGCCAGCATCGCCATCAGAATCACTGAAATTGCCGCAGCTAGGTTTGGTTCTAAGAACAAGTCGCCCGATACCAAGCTCGCGATTCGAATCGTAATCACGTTGTAGTTGCCCGAGGTCAACGCATACACGCTCGCGTAGGCGCCAATCGCATTAGCAATCAAGATGATGAAGGTGCCGAACAAGGCAGGAGATAGCACAGGCAGCGCGATTTTTGTCCAATACTGCCAAGTTTTCGCGCCAAGCAATGCCGAAGCTGCTTGCCAGTCGTCACTCAGGGTATCGAACGCTGGATACAGCAACAACACCGCCAATGGGATCTGGAAGTAGATGTAAATCGCCAGCAAGCCCCATTTACCGTACAGGTCGAAATCACCTAGTAATCCATACTGCTTGAGCAACAAGGTAATCGCACCGTTGGTCCCAAGGATGATGATGAAAGCGAAAGACAACGGAACGCCAGAAAAATTACTGCTCATGTTGGTGAAAGCAATCACCGCATCGCGGATTTTAGAATCAACGCGGCGCAGTGAAGAAACGAGCAGAGTCGCAATCGCTAAGCCAACAATGCTCGACCAAATCGACAACCATAAACTGTTGCCAAAAGCCTGCATCATAAAGGCAGAATCGAACACTTCAGCGTAGTTTTCGAGAGAGAGTTCGTCGTCATAGAAGAAGCTGTTGATCAGCACCCAAACCATAGGTGCCAGTTGGAACAGATAGAAAAACAATGCGAAAGGCGCAAGCCACAAAGCGGGCTTGAAGCGTTGAAACAAAGATTTGGTTTTGGGTTTAAGCGCAGAGCCATCGCTCTGCGTGATTACAGAACTGCTCATAGGGCCAACAATTCCTGAGTGTAAGATTTATCGTGATCTAAGTTGAGTAGCTGACACACGCTGCCGCAGATGTCGGTCTGTTTCACTGCACAAGCTTGGTGTGTAAACTTATCGCCAATCACAAAGAAAGGCACTTCACGCTCTTCAGGCAGAATGCCACCATGAGACAGGTCATTGTTCATGCCATGGTCACTGGTGATGATCACTTGATAACCATCATCTACCCATTTCTCAAGGTAGTTCGATAGGTAGATATCCGCGCCACGAGCACTATTACGGTACTGGCGAGAATCCAGCCCGTGCTTATGTCCCATGTCGTCAATGTTCATTGGGTGAATCAATAAGAAATCAGGCTGATGAGTGACGCGCAGGTGCTCAGCATCCAAGAACAAGGCTTCATCTGGGTAGTGGTCCCAGTGGTAGAAACAACCGTGTTGGATGTTCATGGTTTCATCGTTGGTGAAACGGTCACGTACTGCATCAAATGGCGCTCGGTTATATAACTCGCTCACCCAATGATATGCCGCTGCAGCCGTCACTTTGTTCTGCGACTTCGCCAAGCTAAATACCGACTCGTGATTCGATAAACGCACGATTTGATTGTTGACGATGCCACTCTCGACAGGGCGAACCCCAGTTAAAATGCACTCATACAGTGGACGGGACATAGATGGCAGCTCACACTGCACAGGGTAAAGCGTGGCGCGCAGCTTGTTTTTTTGCGTGCTCTGCGAAGTGCTCTGTTTATTCTGCAAATCGCCCTGTTTCTCATGCATATCGCCCTGTTTTGTCTGCAAATCGCTTAGTTCTAGAAGACCGTTCAGGTAACCCATGCAATCACGGGCTACCTGATAATTCAGTCCATCTAGAACAACAAGGATAACCTTATTGCTCATGGTCTATTCTCTGTTGCTTGTTTCTATAAGCCACCCGTTACAGGTGGTGTGTTAAGCGGGATTACTGCTGGTGAATCAATACGCTTTCTTGCCATTGGCGCGGCAGACGACGTGCTGATTTTTCCCATGCTGAGAAGTCAGTGACGGGATGAACGTTGCTGTATTGCTCGTTCGAGATCAGCTTGTCTTGTACTGATTGAGGTAGCGTAACGTTGCTACGGATTGGACGTGCGTAACCTTCTGCTAGGTTGATTTGGCCTTGGTCGCTGAAGATGTATTCACGAGCCAACTTCGCCGCGTTCGGGTTTTGTGCGTATTTGTTAATGATGGTGGTGTAACCAGAAATCACTGAGCCATCTTGTGGAATGCTGACGGTAAAGCGCTCACGGTCAATCTTGTCGCGGTAATTCAGTGCGTTGAAATCCCACATGATTGCCACTTCCACTTCGCCTTTTTCAAGGTTAGCGATGCTTGGGTCGGTGTAAGACAGACGGCCTTGCTTCGCTAATTCACCAAAGAATTTAATCGCCGGTTTTAGGTTTGACTCGTCACCACCGTTAGCAAATGCAGCCGCTAGAATCGCGTTGTTGGCTTGCGCTGCTACGCCGACATCGCCCACTGTGACTTTGTAGTCACCTTCTAGTAAGTCACTCCAAGTTTTCGGTGCATCTTCAACAAGGTTGTTGTTGGAAATGAAAGAGATGGTGCCAGTGTAAGCCAGAGCCCAATGACCATCTTTGTCTTTTGCCCAGTCTGGAATATCATTCCAAGCGGTTGGTTTGTATGGCTGAGTGACGTTTTTCTTTACGGCCACACGTGCGAATGCGAAACCCACATCACCAATATCAGCGGTTGCGTTTTTCTTCTCTGCTTCAAATTTCGAGATCTCCTGAGCCGAGCTCATATCGGTATCCTGATGCTTCAAACCGTAGTTTGCTTTCAGGTCAGTCCATGTGCCTTTCCAGTTTGCCCAACTGTCTGGCATACCCACACTGTAAACTGCACCCTCTTTTTGAGCGGCTTCAATCAGTGACTCAAGATCAGCATCCTTCGCCATCGCTGGCATTGAAAGTGCTGCCGTTATTAGCGTTGCGCCGATTAATTTTGCAGGTGAACCGATTAATTTAGCTGGCGATACAGTTGAACGGCTAAGCAAAGTTTTCATTGTCTCTATCCTTCTGGACTAGGTCAGTAAGTTCGTTTTGTATGCTATAGCCGGAATGTGACGGTTTGCCGTAAGTTATTTGACAGTTCGAGTGCATTTACGTGGCAGTTATATTTCACTCATATGACAATAAGCCATTGTTTACTGTCACATTCCTGTTAACTCCATGGTTTACCTTATTAAGCACACGAACTTATGGACTAGATCAGTAATGAGAACATTGGGCACCGGGCAATCAGGGACACAGTTAGGAAGAATTAAGGCGAGTATTCGAGAGCAGCTTCAATCAGGTATCTTCATTGAAGGGCAAAAACTGCCATCAGAAAGAAACCTTAGCGAGCTGTTTTCCACCACACGAATCACGCTCAAAGATGCATTGGTGTCATTAGAAACCGAAGGTCTGATATACAGAGAAGAGCGGCGAGGCTGGTATGTGTCACCCGAACGAATTCGCTACAACCCGCTGTCTCGCTCTCACTTTCATCAAATGATTCGCGAACAACATCGTATTGCAGAAACAAGGCTGCTGAGCACCCGCACAGAGATGGCCGCGGGCGATTACGCCAAAGCATTAGAGATAGAACAGATAACGCCGATACACGTGATTGAGCGCTTGCGTTTTATTGATGGTAGAGCAGTGCTGTTTGTTGAAAATGTACTGAAAGCGCCCTTATTTGATGGTGTCTTGTCGGAAAACCTCACCATGTCACTAACAGGCATCTACCGAGAAAAATACGGCTACGAGACCCAACGCTCGCGTTTTGATGTAATTCCCACTTCAGCCCCAGCCTATGTCGCTAAGGCGCTAAATTTGGCTGAGGGTCAACCGGTGCTGAAGATCTGCCGTGTGAACTACAAGCAAGATGGCGAGTTGATGGACTGCGAACTGGAATACTGGCGACCAGACTCAGTAGTGATCCACATTGATAGCATTGGCTAGTACCACATCCTCTTAATGCGGTAGCAACACAAATACAAAAACTCCGACTGATTCAGTCGGAGTTTTTTAACAATCAAACATTAAGGTGCGCGAATCATCTAGCTCATGAATCAAGCTTGAGGAACTTCCTTACCCTTGTTGAATCTGGGTTAGTGAAGAACTTCTCAGGGTTGGATTTCTCAATCAAGATGCCCTTCTCAAGGAATACCACCTGATCCGATACCTGACGCGCAAACTCCATCTCATGTGTCACAACCACCATGGTGTAGCCCTCTTGCGACAGTTTCTTCATCACCAACAACACCTCTTCGACCAATTCAGGATCGAGTGCTGACGTTGGTTCATCAAACAGCAACACATCCGGCTCCATCGCGAGAGCTCTGGCAATAGCGACACGTTGCTTTTGCCCACCCGATAACATGCTTGGGTAGTTCTCTAGTTTGTGCGACATACCAACCTTATCGAGTTGCTTACGTGCCATCTCTTCGGCGTCTGATTTCGCTATCTTCTTAACGTGAACGAGCGCTTCCATAACGTTTTGCAACACGGTTAAATGCGGCCACAAGTTGAAGCTTTGGAAAACCATACCAAGGCGCTCTCTGAGTTTCGCCAGCTCTTTATATTTGAGTGGTTTACCCGTTTCAGAGTTGATACCAATACGCTCATCACCCATAAAAATCGTGCCGCGCTCTGGCTGTTCTAGCCAATTCATGCAACGTAATAGCGTCGATTTCCCCGACCCAGACGAACCGAGAATACTCACCACATCGCCTTTGTTGATGTTGAGGTTGATGTCTCGCAGTACTTCGATGCCATCAAACTGTTTCGACAGGTTTTCAACCTTAATGATCGTCTCTCGTTCTTCCAATAGTGGTTCGTACTCAATCACTTCCAAATTCACGCCCAAAGAAGGGTTAATCGGTGCTTCCGTTTCAATAATCTCTGATTGTTTAAGCATGGCTAAGCCCTCTAAGTTCAACTTTGGTTTGGATTCGTTTGGTGATGGTTTCAAGTGCAATACTCACGGCCCAGTAGAGCGCGATAGCAATGATGAACGCATTCAATGGGATGAAGTACGTTGATTGAATGCTGTTGGCGGCCGCGGTAATTTCTGCGACGGTGATGATGCTAAGAAACGCAGTGTCTTTTAAGCAGATGATGAGTTGGTTCGTGATCAGTGGAACCGACTTAAACAACACATTTGGGGTAATAACTCGGGTAAATGTTTTGAATTTAGAGAAGCCATAAGCGTGCGCCGCTTCGATGTAACCTGGCTCTAATCCTTTACGAACACCTCGGAAAATCTCACAAAAATAGGTACCGTGATAGAGACTTAGCGCGATGATTCCCGCTGTAATCGCATCGAGTCGAATACCAACCTGCGGCAACCCGTAATAGAGCAGGTACGCTAAGATAAGAAACGGCAAGGTGCGCATCATGCCTATCAAACTATTGATGGTGTACTTCACACCAAGTTTTGAGTTTTCGAGGCAATACAACAAACCGATGCCAATGATGAAACTCAAGATTGAAGACGAAACAAAAAGATAAAATGTGGTCACAAACCCTGAAGCAAACAGCTCTTTTTGTTGCCAGATAATATTCCATTCTTCCATATTTACTCCTTAAACTTACCCGCTCAATAACGCATCACAAGCAGGTAAATGGTGTTTCTGACCAAGTAGCCATGACGGCTAAACTGTGGTTGTTGTTGATAGCTGTGACTGAGGTAGATTACTGATAGCCACACTTACTACTGCAGATAAGTAGCTCGGTTTTCAGCCACCGCTTGCAACTTCACCAACACGCCAATAATCAACATGTAAATGGCACCGGCACATAGAATCGGCCCAAGTGGTTCATAGGTAACCGCAGAGATTCGATTGGTGACACGAGTTAGGTCGACGATGCCGATCACCGCAATCGCTGGGCTGCCTTTGATTAAGAACGACATCTCATTGACTAGCGCTGGTAGGCTCATGATCACCATTTGCGGGAACATGATGCGGCGAAAATAAGTGATACGTCTCATACCAATGGCTTCTGCCGCTTCCATTTGTCCTTTTGAAAAGTTAAGAAAGGCATTGCGCCAAATCTCTGCATTGAATGCCGATGTATTGAGTGTGAGAGCTAAAATAGCAGAAACGTGTTTATCTAAATTGATGCCAAATGACGGAAAAGAAAGGAAAATAAACAGAGCCAGTGTCACCAAAGGCGTTGCTCGTGCCCAGCTGACATAGATACCCAGCATTTGATCCACAAACGGGATTTTCATCATTCGAATTAAAGCAATGACTAGCCCGATGACGACACCTAATACAATCGAGACTGCCGATATCCATGCCGTAGCCCACGCGCCCTGTAGCAACTGTTCCCAAGCGTAATAATCCATAAACGACCTCTTTGATAAGCGACTTCTTTCGATAGGTTTTGCGCAAATGACTCATGGGTTAAACCGCTTTGAACCCATTGGCATGGACACAAACAGCCGTTAACTGTTTGTGTCAGCGCATGCTTATCCATCTATTGGACTGCTGTTAGCTTGTGATACTGCTCAACGGAAGTGATGGCCTCTGAAGGCAGTTGGTCGAACGACTCACCGAACCACTTCTTCTGCAACTCCGCCATTTTTCCTGTTTGCTCTAGGTGCAGGAAAAACTCCGTTAGGTATGCCAAAAGCTCAGGGTTCTCTTTAGGAACAGGCCAGCTCACGAAACCAGGACCAGACACCGCCTCGCCTTTTTTGAACACCTTCGACTTGGATTTCACCACCTCGTTAACGGAAACGACGCTGTTGATCACGTAGTCTATTCGGCCGATTGCCAAGTCGGAATACGCTTCTGGGTAGGATTGATACTGCACCACTTTACCCAAAGACTTGCCTTGTGCTTCGAGCATCACTTCGAGCTCTGGAAGCCTTTCTAGCAAAGCACTGCCCGCTTGTAAGCCCACTGTTTTTCCATCTAAATCGGCTACCGTATTAATATCTTCCGCGTCAGCTCTGGTTAAGAAGTAATGCTGCGCTGAAGCGATAGGTGGAGTGAAATCAAAGGCCTTCAAGCGAGCATCGGTAATGATCGCGCCAGTTAACGCCACATCATATTGACCCGCAGATACCGAAGCGAGTAGTCCTGTCCAAGGTAAGATCTCTTGTTCGATATCGAACTTCGAATATTCACGTAACTCATCAAGCAAATCTTTGTTAATCCCCGCAGGCTTACCGCGGTCGATATAGTTGAATGGAGAGTAGTTATCTTCTGTCGCCACTTTCATGAAGCCTTGCTTTTCGATGGCTGCAAGCTCCGATGCTTGTGCGACTCCAAAACAACCCAGTACAACGGTCGCTGCCGCTGTTGAAACCCATGCCTTCATCGTCATTCCCTGTTTCATACGCTTTCCTTATCGAGATTATTTGCCTGCCTTTACTTTATGAACGGAATGCATCGAAGACGTAGAGCCAATTTAATTTTCAGGTTGGGACAGAGCGCTTTTCTAGTTTGGGACAACGTAATTTTCGGGGTTGAGAGAGAGCAAAAGCTGTCCCTAGAACATCAATATGAACTCTGGCGCATTTCTTGCTCTTTTATACAAATTGGACTGAGGTTCACTGAGAATAAGGACTGTATCTCATGGCGATAAATCACAATTGTTTCATCGAGTTTGATTCCAAAAGAAGCCTGCAAGAACAAGTACGTAGCTATTTGGTGACGGCGATATTGAATGGTATTTTTCCGGCTGAACAAGCGCTTCCGTCTTGTCGTAAGCTGTCTAGCCAATTGGGTGTTTCACGCAATACTGTCTCCTTGGTGTACGACAGTTTGCTCGACGATGGCTACCTCATCAGTAAGCCTCGCAGTGGTTATTACCTTTCAGAAAAGTATCAAAATCCGAGTGATACTATCGACGCGAGTTTGGATCATTTTGAATCAGCCGACAGCGACAATGCACCGGATTGGAGCAAACGCGTTAAGCTGCAATTGGGCCAATACCCACGCATCGTCAAACCCTCGCATTGGAGTTGTTACCAATACCCATTTATTTTTGGCCAACCCTCTATCAATGACTTCCCATTAGCTCAATGGCGAGAAGCGACAAGAAAGGTCACCTCAGACCCACATGATCACCGCTGGCTTTGCGACAAGGTCGATAAAGACGTCGACATGCTGGTCGAACAGATACGCACAAGGGTGCTCCCACAGCGCGGTATTCATGCCCAAAGTGATGAGATCCTCATAACCTTAGGTTCGCAGAATGCGCTGTATTTGATTTCGACTTTGCTCATGAACCATCAGAGTCGAGTCGGAGTCGAGAACCCCGGCTACAAAGAAGCGAATCACATCTTCAATCTCTCTGGCGCGCAGTTACACCCGCATCAAGTGGATGAACAAGGATTGAGATTCAATGAGCACTCTTCACTGTGTGATCACTTCTATGTCACGCCTAGCCATCAAGCTCCAACCGGCGTCACCATGAGTGATGAGCGTCGAACTCAGTTACTTGAAATGGCCAAAGCCAATGACGCGGTAATTATCGAAGATGACTATGACGCCGAGTGCAACGTGGAGTGGAATCCTAAACCCGCGCTAAAAGCCAATGACAAGGAAGGGAGAGTCATCTACGTCAGCAGCTTCTCTAAGCTACTGGCACCCGGCTTGAGGTTAGGCTACATCGTGGCACCTGAAGAGTTAATCTACGACCTTAGAATACTGCGTCGCTTGATGTACCGACATGCGCCAAGCCGTGTTCAGATGGAAGTAGCACACTTTATTGAACAAGGCTACTACGACAGCTTTGTGAGGCGCTTTAGAGAAAACACTCGCCAGCGCTGGAAGCTGATCAACGATGCTGTCTTGAAGTACTTACCTGACTGCAAGCGACTGGCTCAAAGCGAGCAGGCCAACTCTCTGTGGCTACAAACGCCCAGTCACATCAATAGCCAACGCTTAGCGTCACGAGCCGCACAAAAAGGGATTTTGATTGAGACAGGGTATTCTCACTTCATGACCGATCCTGAAACCAAGTTGAGCAATGAAACTTCATCCGAATTTGATCCTAATTCTTATTTCAGGTTGGGCTTTCACGCCATCGACAAAGACTTGATCGCCCCCGGCATCAAAGAGCTGTCAGAGGTAATGAAGAGCTAGCATCACAAAGGGTTATGTAGACGTTGTTATTCAAGACAATGACGTAAAAAAGAGCATCAATCGATGCTCTTTTTCGACTATACCTAACCAATTGGAAGCTAGACACTCAAAAGCCAAGCACTCAGGAAAAATAAGCACTTTGAAAAGAACGGGGAATCCTTTGCCAAAGTGCCTTGGTTGCTGTGCTAGCTATCTTATTGAAGAATTAAGAAGCAAGTTCAAACAACACTTCATCAATGATCTTAACGCCTTTCTTTATCTCGCTTGGCTGAATAACCAAAGGTGGCGCAACGTGAATGCGGTTATTCACAATGAAGGTCAACAGGCCTCGCTTGGTCAATTGCGCTTTCAATTGCCCCATTTTTTCATTGCTCAAAGGTGTTTTACTTTCACGATCTTCCACCAGCTCTACAGCCCAGAACATCCCTTTGCCGCGCACATCACCAATCATAGGGTGCAACTCTTGAAGGCTCAGTAGAAGCGGCCCTAAAACGCTGTTACCGACGTTATCAGCGTGTGTGACAATGCCCTCTTGCTCCATCACATCGAGCGTTGCAACGATAGAAGCCATCGCCAAAGGGTGACCAGAGTACGTTAAGCCGCCCATAAAGAAGTTTGACTTAAAGTACTCAACGATCGGTTCGCTGACCACCACGCCACCAGCCGGCACATAACCCGAGTTCACCCCTTTCGCGAAAGTAATCAGATCCGGCACTACATTAAAGTGCTCAAACGCAAACCACTTACCCGTGCGGCCAAAGCCGACCATGACTTCATCGAATATCAACTGAATGCCATGTTTGGTTGCCAGCTCACGCACGCCGATAAGGTAATCTTTGGGCGGAATGAGAAAACCAGCCGTTCCCGGAATCGTCTCTAGGATAATCGCCGCAATCGCCGTTGGTCCTTCGCATTCAATCACTCGCTCTAAATGCTGCAGGGCACGCTCACTCTCTTCTGCCTCAGTCGCCGCGTTGAATTCGCTTCGATAGAGAAATGGATTGAAGAAGTGAACGTGCCCACGGCTATACTCGTTTGGAATTCGACGAAAATCCCCCGTCGCAGCAATAGCAGTACCTGTATTGCCATGGTAAGAACGGTAAGCAGATAGCACCTTGTCGCGCCCTGTGAATTGTCGCGCCATGCGAATCGCATTTTCGTTGGCATCTGCCCCTGCATTGGTAAAGAACACCTTCTTAAACGAGCTTGGCGCTTTCGACAAGATACGCTTAGCCGCCAAACCACGAGTGAGGTTGGCGGTCGCAGGGGCAACGGTCACTAATGAATCAGCCTGATCTTTAATCGCTTTGATCACTTGTGGATGCTGATGACCAATGTTGGTGTTAACCAGTTGGCTACTAAAATCAAGGTATTCTTTACCTTCATAGTCCCACATTTTGCATCCTTGCCCACCCGCAATGGCGATAGGCTCCGCTGCTTCTTGAATCGACCAAGAATGAAATACGCTCTTGTCGAGGTCGATAATATCTTGGTTCACAAGCTGTTCTGTTGATACTTCCATTTCATCGTCTCCATTAACAACACTAGATTCACAGCCGCTCGTGCTTGGCTCGTCTTCGAGAATGAAAGACACAAAACACGACATTGAAAAGGCTGCGCTATCGGATGGAATAATCTTCATCCCAAACAGGGCGGAGGTCATAGTGTCAGTTTCAACAAAACATTGGGCCAGTACATCAGCCCAAGTCTCATCCCCGATCCAACAAACAGCCTGACCCAATCCAATCGTCGATCTGGCTCTATTCAAAACTCTTAGGTGTGAATAGATTGAAAGGCAGACGAGACAGGTCTCATCGAACGCTAATTAACGCAGCAGCAATATCAAAAGCAAAGAGGTGAGCAAGAGTGGAATTAGGATTAGCGATGACATTGATTCTGTTTGCAGGAGTAGTTCGAGGCTATTCAGGATTTGGGTTTGCGATTATCGTAGCGCTTTCCCTCAGCTTTATTGTTCCACCATTGCAAGCGGTAACCATCGCTATCTTGTTGGACTTTTTAAGTGCCTTTCCTCTGCTCAAGCGAAGTAAAACCACCATCAATATCCGGCTTATTGCGCCGCTGTGTATTGGCATGTTGGTTGCGGTGCCTTTCTCGCTGTATTTCATTAGCACGATATCGGAATCAGGCTTGAAGGCCTTTATCGCGATGATGTCTTTGGTCGCTGGCACGCTGATTATTTTGGACTTACGCCTCACTTGGTTGCACCAACGACACGCGTTTTGGGCGGGAGCCATTTCGGGGTTTAGCATGACCACCGCTTCTTCAGGAGGTCCGCCATTAGTGACGTATTTGATGAACCTGACCATTAAAACCAGTGAACAGAGAGCCACCGCGATTGTGTTTTTTCTGCTGAGTTCAGCGATTTCACTGATCGGCTTCATATGGATTGGCGCATTTAACCAAGAATCGTTCATCACAGGTTTATGGCTATTACCGGCAGCTTTGATTGGCAATGTACTGGGGCAAAAACTGTATCTATCAGTACCGAACTTGTCTGCAAAAACAACGACCGCGCCGATTTTGATCGGCATGGCACTACTTATGTTAATTTCAAATTAGAAGGATGTATTTATGGATAAGATAGCGTTCATTACAGGGGCAACCTCTGGTTTCGGCAAAGCGGCAGCAAAACGTTTCGCAGAAGATAACTGGTCGTTAGTGCTGTCTGGTCGTCGAATCGAAAGGCTACTCGACCTAAAGGAAGAATTAACGGTGCCTGTGCATGTAATTCAACTCGACGTTCGAGACGCAGACGCCGTAAAACAAGCCATTGATTCATTACCCGCTGAATTTTCATCGATTACCGCATTGGTCAATAATGCTGGGTTAGCTTTGGCACCAGAAGGCGCGCCTGATGTGGACTTGAAAGACTGGCACACTATGATCGATACCAATGTCACAGGCTTGGTTAATGTTACTCATGCGCTGTTGCCTACGTTAATTAAAAAAGGCGCAGGAAGCTCAATCATCAATGTTGGGTCAATCGCCGGACAGTGGCCTTACCCAGGAAGCCATGTGTATGGTGCCAGCAAAGCGTTCGTAAAGCAGTTCAGTTACAACCTACGTTGTGACTTACAAGGCACAGGGGTACGAGTGACTGACCTCTCCCCTGGTATTGCAGAAACGGAATTTACTCTTGTAAGAACTAAAGGTAACCAGACGGCTTCAGACAACCTTTACCAAGGCACTACACCGTTGTCAGCAGAGGATATTGCCGAGCAGATGTTTTATATCGCAACCTTGCCAGATCACATCAACATTAACCGAGTCGAAGTCATGCCGACACGTCAAGCATGGTCTGCGTTCGCAATCGATAGAGATTAAGTTCAAACCGACACATACAAAAAAGGTGGTCTTTTCAGGCCACCTTTATCATTTCTTTCACACGATACTTCAAATATAACCAACGGCATAAAAGACTATGTCTAATTCGCCTCATTACTCTTTTAATGAAAGTAAGATTAGAGATACTCAACTAAACAATTTGCTGCTCATGTTCTTTGTTTGATTCCGTCTCTTTCGACAAGAAACTCGCTACGATCTCTCTCAGTTTGCCTTGGTTAACCGGTTTAGGTAAAAACTCATCCATGCCTACATCGAAGCACAAATGCTTGTCTCGCTGCACGACGTTGGCCGTCAGCGCAATGATTGGAATATGCTTTGCAGCCCCTTCTTCGAGCGCTCGGATCTGCTTGGTCGCTTCGAAGCCATCGAGAACCGGCATCTGACAATCCATAAAAATCATCTCGTATTCGTTGGCTTTGAATTTCTCGACACCAATTTCACCGTTGTCGGCAATATCAACCTCAAAGCCAAGCTTCTTGAGCATCATCTTGGCGACTTGTTGGTTTACTCGCGAGTCTTCAACAACTAAAACTGTACCACTAAATTCTCCGGCAACTGCGACAGGTTTTGACTCTGCTTGAATTGGAGCTTGTTTATCGGCTGGTGTGGCGTTTACAGAGACAATGGGAGCATCTTTAACAACCGCTGCAGGTTTACTTAACGGCACAGGTTCATTGTCTTTAAACGCAACCTCTCCTCTGTTCGGATAGGTAAAGACTGAAGTATCAGCCGCTCTCGCGAGTACCTCACTGATGGTCCATTTAAGCTGATTATCTTGGTAAGGACGCGCAATGTAGGCAACAAAACCGACTTGTTTAGCACGAGCTTCATCTAGCTTTCTAGGGTCAGCAGAGATCATCACTAACTTGGGACACTCGCTACCAAAGCGTTCAACTAAGCTTCTCGCCAGTTGAAAGCCATCAACGGACGGCATTACTTTGTCTATCAGAACGAGATCATAAGGTGATGACTTAGCCACAGACTCTGAAACCAACTCTAACGCTTGGTTTGCCGTTTCACAGCACTCAGACTTAACGCCAAAGGATTGAAGCTGTGTAGACGTTATACGCATGTTCAGCTGGCTATCATCCACAAGCAGAACCGAAACCTTATTGAAATCGATATTGCTTTCATCGGCTTCTAAACACGGGTCAAAGTCAGCCGTAAAATAGAAGGTACTGCCTTTACCTTCAACACTGGTGAGTTCAAGCTTGCTGCCCATCAATGTCACTATCTTCTCGCATATTGTTAGACCAAGCCCTGTGCCTCCATAAATACGTGTGGTACTGCCGTCGGCTTGTTGAAACTTATCGAACACCGATTTCTGTTTGTCTTCTGCAATACCGATACCGCTGTCGACAACCTCGAACCTCACTCTGAGTTTTTGCTCAGGCTCAACCACCTCTTCCAAACGAAGCGAGAGCGTGACGTGGCCATGCTCGGTAAATTTAATCGCGTTACCTACTAAGTTATTTAGGACTTGTCTTAGTTGTGTACCGTCGCCAATCACCATGGTTGGGATCTTAGGGTCGATCGCTAATTGGAATCGAAGCCCTTTCTGTTCGGCTTTCACTCGAAAGGTTGATTCAACGTCGGCCGCAATGCCCATCATTTTCATCGGCTCTTGCTGAAGCTCTAGTCGCCCCGCTTCGATCTTCGAGTAATCGAGAATGTCGTTGATTAAGTCGAGCAACGTAAGCGAAGAGGTGTTGAGCATGTTGATGTACTCTTTTTGCTCTTTCGGCATATCCATTTCAGAGAGCAAAGACGACAACCCGATAATCCCATTCATTGGTGTACGGATTTCGTGACTCATATTGGCAAGGAATTCACTTTTATTGCGGTTGGCCACCTCAGCAATGTCTTTGGCTTTTTCCAGCTCTTGATATTGTTGACGAATACGTTCTACCGATCGGTTATAGCTACTCTCTAGAGTCGATATCTCATCTTTGTAAGTAGAGTGAGTTGGCGTTATAAAGCGCGGTTTGTTGTCTTCGACCTGTTGTTGGTTGATTTGGGAAGACATAGTCATCAAACGTTTTACGACAAGACGATAGACGATGGTTAAACATACGAGAGACAACAAGAAGATTTTAACGGCTTCGAAGGCGAGCAACAATAACACTCGTTCTTCAAAGTCATCTAGGATCATGCTCAAGTCTGATTGCACCGTGAGCGTCGCCAACGGGAAGTCTGTGCCGCCCATCTGGTGCACCATTTCCCAAGACTGAGAATAAGATTGGCCTTCGGTCTTTTGACCTAACTCTAGAATTTTTTCATCGGGACTTTCGATAAGAAGGTAACTGACCGAAGGGAGGCGAGAGATGCCTTCGGCTTGCACAAACAATTGCTCTCGATCTTCAACCCACAAACTTGCCGTTAAACCAGAAAGGTAGCCAGCCTTGACCTGCTCGATCTGAGAGCTGATAAAAGAAACTCGACTTTGGTACTCTACATACAACCCGAGACCTGTCACTATAACTGTGAATAAGGTACTGATCGCTATTATCATCCCGATCAACTGTCGGGAGAGTCCAACGTAGCGTTTTCCTTTTGTCACCATACACAAATTACCATTATTGTTATCCTAGCAAACTACAATTACTCAACTAGTATAATAGTAGTCATTCATCAAATAACTAGGGAAGGTTATGAAAAAACATCTTATCGTTGCATCCATAGTCAGTTTGTTTTCAAGCAGTTATGCTTCTGCAAGCGAACCTCTTCACTACTACATTATTGCGAGCCAAGCGCAACCTTTTCAAATCGAAACTGACGGGTCATCTCACAGAGGAATTGTTTCAGATATTGTGGAAGCCGTGTTTGATGACAGCCAATATGAGATCAACTACCACACCTACCCTTTTAATCGAATGATCGACAAGCTCGATGCGAGAGAGAATCCAAACTGGGTTACCTATGGCAGCCCTAGTTGGGGGAATATTCAATCTGCGAACCTATCTGAAGACCCGATTTACAATGTAAAACACGTATTACTCAGCAGCGGTAAAAAGCCATTTGAGTTCAATACAATCGATGATCTCGATGGGAAAGCCGTGGTATTGCTGAAAGGATTTGAGTATCCGAACTTGGAACCTTATATCCAACAGGGCAAGCTCAACGAGATTCGAGTAAAAGATTACACTGCTGCGTTTCGTGTCCTGAACCGAGCACCTGGCGACACCGTGTTTGTGGAAATGGAATCACGAATCAAATACAACCTAAACGAGCAAAAACTGAGTATTGATGATTACCAGATGCATGAGTTTGGTTCTGTCATCAATAACTACCCTATCCATTTGGCGTTTGACCCTGAGATGGATCCTAAGCTGCAAAGCTTCATCAACCAACGCCTAGACCAAATGAAAGACGATGGACAGCTTGACGACATCGTACAGAGTTACTTATAGCACCAGCGTAACGTAGAACTTATCAACGCATAGCTTAGTCACGTACGTTAACTCTCGTTGATGCCTGACTCTCTAAAACCGAAAAGGCCGCCCTGCTTCATACTAGATAGCAGGGCGGCCTTTTAAATGCGTCTAAGGAGTAATGATAAGCATGCCGCTATCTGAATCGACGAATCAGTGCGAAGCAATTAAATGCAGTTGCTGAGTGCGAAGCTGGTGACGCACTGCCATCAGAATCTTACCCAAATGGTTCTCGCCGGTTCCATCGCCGCCATCGCCCCAGAAGTGGTCTTTGTGCGAATGTTCTTTGATCACCGAATCTCCGGTATTGGTAAGAAACAGCGCAAACTGTGGATTCTGTCTGAACTTCTCCGTCACAATAAACTGCATCACTTCAACACGAATGTCATACCAATCTTCGCGAACTTGGTCTTCGTAGTCACGACTTAAAGAGAACGCTTCAGCAGGTGTACTGGCTTCCAAAATGGTATTACGTAGCGCTTCGGAGGCAAACTTCATCGCTTGATAATAATGTTCGCTGGTTGCCCAAACTTGATCACCTACCTTGATAGGACAAGCGGCAAAATTTGACAGGTATCCGTTCGGATCTTCGGGTTCGTAAAACAGCACTTCTTTAGCTTGAGCCACAGAATTAGACATAGCCTTCTCCTTACCAACGACATCGCATATTTTTGCTTTAACTTTAAAATTAGTGGCGTTGATTATGACTGTCAAACAACTTAGCTCAAGAGTATGCCATGTGCGTGTTTTTCATCTGAAAAGCGTAATATCAAAAGGGTTAGGCTAAACAGAACAGTGAGCCAAAGAATCAAGGAGTTGATTAAATCTGGATAGGAAACATTAAAAAACACTTATAAATCAAAGGGTGGCGTTGTGCCACCCTTCTAAATGCAATGGGGATTATTAGTGAATAAGACCTAGCTCCCTCGCTTCTTCCAGACTCAAACCGCTTTCTCTAATTTCTCTTAGAGTCTCGATACGACGACGAGCTTCAGCAGACTTCATTTTCTTTTCTGGTTTGAAAGATACTTCTTCTTCTTCAGCATCCCACTTGTTTGCAATATTTGTCATTTCATCATGGTTGATAGAATTAATGGACATGTTTTCCTCCGAAAAGCACCATGTAATGGACAGGTAATCTGTAGCAAATGCTTTTTCGCTTGTTAAGAAATTCTGTACTGAAGTGTGATGATTCCGACGCTTCACAAAGCTAATTAATAAATGCCTCATTTAAACTTTGCCAAAGCCATTTTCTGCAATTATATTTAAAAGATTCCCCATAAGAAATGTGGTTTGATCCAACTCTCATTTTCCCCTCTTTCAATGCAATCAAATCCGTTAGCTTTCACATAGGCTAAGGCGAGATTTTCGGCTTAGCCGGAGAATCAGGCTGCGGGAAAAGCACCTGCGCACGATTGATGACCAAGGTTTACCCTGCGACAGAGGGAGAGATACTGTTCAAAGGCAGAGACATCTCTACGCTGAAAAGCCGTAAAGATATCTTGGATTATCGCAGCCGTGTGCAAATGGTGTTTCAAGACCCCTTTGGTTCACTTAATCCCACTCACACCATTGAGCACCATTTAACGCGCCCACTTAAGATCCATAAACAGGTAGCCACTAAACAGGCTCTCACAGAACGCCTCAAAGAGTTATTAACGCTGGTGGAGTTACCCATCGAAACGCTCGCCAAATACCCGCACGAGCTCAGTGGAGGCCAAAGACAGAGGGTTAACCTAGCGAGAGCACTGGCCGTTGGCGCTGAGGTTATTCTTGCTGACGAACCCACCTCGATGTTGGACGTTTCGATTCGACTTGGCGTGTTGAACTTGATGCAAAAAATGAAGCAAGAGTTAGGCATCGGCTTTTTGTATATAACCCACGACCTTGCCACGGCACATTACATCGCTGAAGAGACGGCGGTGATGTACAAAGGGCAGATCGTCGAGTGGGGATCAACCCAGTCGATCTTGACCAATCCACAACACCCGTACACTAAGTTGTTGATCTCTGCGGTACCAGATCCCGATCTGCCATTTGGCGAACTCGTCAAAAATGAGCCAAACTATTCAATAGACGCTGATCGTATTCGAGAGCAGAGCAGTGAAATACAGCATGAAATCAAACAAGTTTCTGATAATCACTTTGTAAAACAGTGGGATAACGTTGCATGAATGAACTAGACACTTGGTTAGAGCGGATCGGAGATTGGTACAAAGACCGAAAGCATGATCAAGTGGACCGGTTAGAACCTTTGATCTTAACGCCTCCAGATGCGCTCTGGGGGCCATTGATCACGGATGAGCAGAGCAAAGGCATCGCATGTTGGCTAGACGGATGCCTGAGAATCTTTACTTTCTATCGCCACCTCGCGGATTCATCGAATCCGGAGTTGGCTTCGCAGGAGGCCAGCAGCTCAAGCCATCAAGATAAAGCCTACCAATACCTAATGTTTGCCTACAGTAAGCTGCAAGCGGTGTCATGTGACCCAAAATCAGAAGCAGGATTGCAAGAGTGGTGTACACAGCGGCTACAACACTTGTGTGTATTGGCTTTGGAGTTTACGAACCAACAGCAAGAACCACGTTGGAAAGCAGAGTCTGAGAAATTGATCGAGTCGCATGTACGCTTTATGGCAACCCATCCCCGAAACGATGATCAAGGCATTATTCAACGCCATCTCCACTGATCAAGCCCTTCTCGATCAAGCATCAAATCAGAATCTCACCAGAGCTAGATCCGTAGAAAGCATGATCGAGCCTTGATCATGCTTCGGCGTTTAACTATGTAAGCTATTGAATTTTAATGATTGACTGAATTTTAGGCAAAAAAAAGCGAGTCCCTTGGGAACTCGCAAAAATCTATTCAGTATGATGTAACAAAATATGAGCCAATCTATTAATCACAAGAAAGGACAAAGGTTGTCTATTCGGGATAAATAATAATCAACTAGATGCGCTACTTTGTCATCACTTTGTCAGCGTTAGGTGCGATTTTAATCAGCACCTAATGTGTTCAAAACTATCCATTCAGCGACGGTAAAACAGGCTTATCGCGATAGGATAATGACTAGTGGCCAATCGCCATTTCATCGAGCGCAAGGAACACGTTTTCGTCTAAATGACCTTCATGAACTTGTTTACACACTTTACGACGCACCGCTAAACCAGAGATCAAACGTTCAATGGACAGATGTCGATTGCTGGTGCTATCTCGGTCGTTATATAGCTCAATCAAGCGACTCAGTGTTTCGTATGGGATAACGTCCTCCCCTACTCTCAACCAATCAAGCTTCTCAATGAGCTCTGAGCACTCTTCTTTGATTGAGGCATGTGAGTGCCCTGTCATAGCAGATAAAGCCGTTATGCTGCGTTCTAGAGCCTCTGCAGAGGTATATTTAGAGAGAGTAATCATGATCTCGTCAGCGTTGATCTCAACAGAGTGTTTACGCTGCTTAACTCGACGTCCCAATTTACCTCTTGGCGACGGTGCTTTACGCTGAATTGGCTCAAACTCACCGTCGATAATCTCAGACAGCTCTTCCAGTTTCTGCTTAGACACCATTTCGTTACGAAGTGGGTTCGGCAGCGTTGGTGCCATATTACGCTTACCCGCGTTAGTGGTACGCGCTCTTGAGTAACGTAAGACCTCTTCCACATTACATTTGATATCTACCTGATAATCGGTCGTTTTCCCTTTTTCGATCAACGCGGTGATCGTCAAGTGATAACCCCAAAGATTAACCAGGAAGGTATCTTCTTGATCCCCGACTTCACCCAGCTTTCTGAGCTCGCGGATCAGATCCATCGAGAAACGACGCCAATCGATGTTACGCGCCAATTTCTGGTTGAGCTCACTGAGCAACATGCTATCTGAATGACGACGTGCCATGCGGCTTCTAAAGTACGAATACATTTGGAAGACCAAGGTATGTTGCTTCAGGATTTCTGGCGGAAATAGGAAGAAATAGTCACGCGTCAGCAGCTCTTCGTAGAACGAAGGCTCCCAAACCAGGATGTATAGGTTCGGTTTAATGCGAATTTCGCCGTCAGAGCCTTCTGTAGGCGCTTCTTCCGATGCGGTAATGGTTCTAGCTAAGAATCGGAAACGATCACTCTTAAAGCCTTCTGGCATGTTCTCACTAAGCCAACGGCCTGTAAGCTCGTGCAGTTGGAAATCCGTGAATTCGATACGATCAATACTGTCGCGGATAGAATCACGTGCAGGGCCGCTGTCTTTCTTGCCACGTAAAGACAAAATATCAGTGATGTAGAGTGGTGTTTTGTTTGGCGTGTGTTTCGCGTCTAGATGGTAATCATCTTGGTGATGATCATGATATTGAACGGTGAGAGTGAATAACGCGAATAGCGTCATCAGATCGTCAACGGTCATGATATTTTTAGAAGATCGTGTCTCGATCACAGCGCGAGTGCCAGAGATCGAAACCATGGATTTCTGGTAGCTCTTACGAGTTCTAGGTGGCGCTAACGCTTGATCAATAATCCCCGCCCAATTGGTTGGCGAAACAATGAATTGATCCGCTTCATCTTTCATCGTTGGTGGGGTATTCAACCCATGTTCATTCAGTAAGCGCTTGTTTACTTTGGTTTGAGCTAGGGCTTTAGAGCGCTTTTGCTTTTCATTTTGCTTCACGCTTTCTGTCACTAAGCTGGTGGCACCCAGCACCGATATCAATTGGTTTGGGTTCACAAAGCGATGCAACATGGTTTTACCAGCAAGGCCTTCTTCAAAGCGAACGGGGATTTGTTTGAACAATCCGATATTAACTGCAGCTCTCAGCCTTTGCTGTAAGGCTGCGCGAGTGACTTGACCATCGGTTGATTCAATAATCTCAGTGGTGGAAACGTACCCGTCTTTACTGCTAAACCCACGAAGTGAAATTAGGTTAAGAAGCTCAACTATGCTTTTGGTGACACCTTTGAAGTGTTGATATTGTTCTATCCATTCAACGGCTGTTTCAGATACCTCAAATAAATGACCATCTTTGTGGCTTCGTGCCTTAATTAACAATTTCTCTTCTGGTTTCATTTTTGATCCGTATCACACTAACCGTAATTTCACTATAGTTCCTGAATGATAAAGAAAGAATGATCATAAATAAAGAGAATTTATTGGCTTTTAAATAACTGATCTTTTTGATTAATATGATCTTAAATGATTAAGTGATCTAATGATCTGGACGTAACTTTGCTTATAAGTGGCTGAATTTAAAGCATTAAAATAAACCGCCTTGGAAAGCATGATCATAAAGGTTCCGAAACTATGATCATTAAACTTAAGAAAGCATGATCACAGAACATCAGAACGATGATCATTAAGTCATTGTAAGCATGATCATTATTGGTTCGAAAGCATGATCATTATACTTATACAGCTTATCCACAGATCGGAATTCAACATCGGTTTCTAAGTCGCTTTTGACTTGTCTAAGTGGACACTTGTGGTGGCCAATCTATCGGAACAATGATCAAGAGAGCATACTTTTTTATCGTTCCTACCCTATTGAGTGCAAAATTTAGTCTGTATCCGCTGGAAATGGATTGCTTTGATGTATTTAGAGCGGGTGGGTCTTAACTAGGAAGCATGATCATGAAATTGTCATGTTTGTGTATTCTTGGTCTGTGTCGATTGAATTTTCAATCATTGAGCCCTTATAGGCGTTGAATCCCCATTCCAAAAGCATTTGTCCGTAACTTAGTTCATAAATTACATGCTTCCGGAACTATGTTTACTTGATCATTTTTCCGGAGGTTGATCATTTTCAATGTGCAGTTGCTCGGATCAATATTGCTCAGTTTACGCCTTGATCATGCTTCATAATTTGGCGTTATCAATTATCTTACACTGGATGTGCTCCATGATCATTCTTCCGGTTAGGTTCCAATCCTCTGTTGTTTTTTGACACCCCATCTTCTCTTCTGTTTTGAATTTTTTGGTCATTGAGTGTTTTTTAATTTTTATTGGATTGAAAATCTATAAATTCGAATGCAAATCACACCAACCGTAATCTACGGTTGTATTTCAATCGTTCCGAAGGTTTTTCGTTGAAATTCCATTTACATTGTAAATAAGTGATGCTGTAACATTTAAAATGTAGACTAGAAATAGCAGGTTATACATGATAGAAACAGTCATTTTTGTGTTTGTCTAAGGCGATGTTTCATCAAATTGTAAAAACGCGGTCTATTTTATGTGTTTTTACTCATAAATGTATGTTCATGTTTTTGTTGTGTTTGTTGTTAATCGCTGTACAATTTGTACTTAGTTAATCATTACGGAAACTGGCAATGAAAAGAGAACAAACGATTGATAAGCTCTATCAGCTAGCCGAACAAACTCAACAAGTTCAGGCTGACCGAATTGAGATTATTTTGGAAGAGCGAAGTGATGAACATTTCCCTCCAATGTCTAAAGCTATGATGGAGACTCGTTCTGGTTTAACGCGTCGTAAGCTCGATGAAGCGATCACTAAACTTGAAGCTGATGGCCATCAGTTCACAAAGAACAACGCTAATCATTACTCGATTTCATTGACAGAAGCTCACATGTTGATGGACGCGGCAGAAGTGCCGAAGTTCCATGAACGTAAGCAGCACGCTGACAATAAGCCATGGATTATCAACGTACAAAACCAGAAGGGTGGTACGGGTAAATCAATGACAGCAGTTCACTTAGCCGCTTGTTTGTCTCTGAATTTGGATAAGCGCTACCGTATCTGTCTGATTGACTTGGACCCACAGGGCTCTTTGCGTCTGTTCCTAAATCCACAAATTAGTGGGGCAGAGCACGACAGCATCTATTCTGCCGTCGATATCATGTTGGACAACGTGCCTGAAGGCCAAGATGTCGATCTAGAGTTTCTTCGTAAGAACGTACTATTGCCAACTCAGTATCCAAATCTGAAGACAATTTCTGCTTTCCCAGAAGATGCGATGTTTAACGCTGAAGCGTGGCAAAGCCTTTCACAAGATCAGTCACTTGATATTGTTCGTCTGTTAAAAGAGAAGCTTATCGACAAAATCGCCGATGATTTCGATGTGATTATGATTGATACGGGCCCGCACGTTGACCCTCTAGTATGGAATGCAATGTACGCGTCGAACGCACTTCTGATTCCATGTGCAGCTAAGCGTTTGGATTGGGCTTCAACGGTTAACTTCTTCCAGCACTTACCAACGGTTTACGAAATGTTCCCGGATGATTGGAAAGGGCTCGAATTTGTTCGTCTAATGCCAACCATGTTTGAAGACGACAACAAGAAACAAGTGTCAGTTCTGACCGAAATGAACTACCTGTTGAATGACCAAGTAATGATGGCAACCATTCCAAGAAGCCGTGCTTTTGAAACCTGTGCTGACACTTACAGCACGGTTTTCGATCTAACGGTGAGCGACTTTGAGGGCGGTAAGAAAACTCTAGCTGTTGCTCAAGACGCAGTACAAAAAAGTGCTCTAGAATTAGAGCGCGTATTACATAGCAACTGGCCTTCACTTAATCAGGGATAACAACAATGGCAATTAAAACATCTGACTTAAATGCAAAGCTATTTGGTAAAGCAAACAAACGTCGCGTAGCAACACCACAAGAAGCGCAAACAGCGGCAAAAGAACAGGCTCAAGTGATCGAGCTTTCTGTTGCTGGCGAAGATCTGGTTTCATTTGAATTGGTTCGAATTCCTGCGGCTGAAGTGGCAACTCGAACGGTTGTTTTTGAAGAGAACGCTCGTGAGCAATCTTTCTTAAATGAGCACGCGCTTTCTGATGTTCTTACAACATTGAAAGAACGTGGTCAGCAATACCCTGCGGTTGGTCGTAAGAACAAAGACGGTAAGATTGAAGTTCTTGATGGTAGCCGTCGTCGTATGTCATGTATTTTGGCTGACAAAGAGTTCCTAATCTATGTTGCTGAAAACATTAACGGCGAACACGCTAAGTTCCTATCAGACGTAGCTAACGCTCATAAACCGCTTTCTCTTTACGAGAAGGGCAAAGAGATGCAAGCGAAGCTGGATAAAGGCGAAGCTGAAGATCAGAAAGCACTGGCTAAAATGTTCCAGTGCAGTGAAGCTTTGGTGAGTGGTGCATTGAAAGCAGCCGCTTTGCCACTTGAATTGCTACAAGCTTACCCAAATGTGAGCGACCTTGGTCGTCCAACTATTGTTAAACTGCACAAGCAGTTTGGTGGATTGACGAGTGAACAGCAGCAAACACTGCTTACTAAGTGTGATGCTTCTGAAGGTTTTGTATGGCAGCGTAGCGAAGCTCAAGGCGTAACTCGTCTAACCAAAGACGTGACAGAAACTTTGGAAGGTTGGATTCTTGAATTGGCGCCAGCGCCAGCGAAGAAAGCTTCTCCAAAAGTTGAGCTTATTAAGGGCCGCGTATCATACAGCCGCAAGGGTTCAAACTTGGCGTTGAACCTTAAGAAAGTTGATGACGCAACAATGGAAGAAATCCTCGCCTTCGTACAATCGAAGCTCGACTAAGTCGACGACTTTTCATTACTCCTCTAAAGCCGCTTTATGCGGCTTTTTATTTGGCTGTGATAAACTGTGTTTAGATGAATCTGGACGCTAACTATGACAAACCCAACCAACACTTTTCTACATACACTTTCTAATATTGCTCAACATAACGATCACCGTTACGGCGTGGTCTTTGATGGCGATTTTGATTGGCAAAACTCTGCTGTTTTTACCTTCCTTCAAGATTCAAACACTCCGAACATCTTCCAGGTTGGCGGTACGCCATTTGAAGGTGTGATTCATGCTCCAGTAAAAAAAGGCCAACAACTGCTTGGTCGTGAGTGCCAAGTTCTTGTTTGTGATTTTAGAGAGCAGTTCGATGCGAATGGTTTTAGTGCCGCGTTGGGTTCGTTAGTTGGTGGTGGGTTGTTGTTGGTGTTGCCGCCAAAAGTTAATGCCTCTGAAGATAGTGAAAGCTTTGGTCAACGTTGGTTAAAACGTCATTTCGATAAACTGATGTCTGTTTCACAACACAATGAAGCCTGCGATGTAGTTCAAGCAACTCACGTTCTTCCTCAGATGCAAAGCGCCCAAAACGGATTGGATAAATTTGAACAGCAAAACACGGCTGTTGAATTAGTCAAAAAAGTGGTGTCTGGACACCGTAAACGTCCTTTGATTCTCACTGCGGATAGAGGGCGTGGTAAAAGTTCGACATTGGGTATTGCCGCTGCGCAGCTGTTAGTTGAGCGTCACGGGTTTAATATTGTTGTTACCGCACCTTCAGTGAAAGCGGTAGAGCCGGTATTTTCCCATGCTAGCCAAGGGTTGGAATCTTGCGAAGTGGTAAACGCTACTCACATTCGTCATCAAGGGGGAAGTTTGAGATTCGTCGCGCCAGATGAATTACTTAAATCCAAGCCCGATTGTGACCTTCTATTTGTTGACGAAGCGGCTACAATTCCAATTCCGATGCTTAAATCCATGGTCGACATCTATCACCGTATGGTTTTTTCGACCACGGTACACGGTTACGAAGGCAGTGGACGAGGGTTCAGTATTAAGTTTGAGTCTTGGCTTTCTGAGCATCGTCCGGGGTGGAAAGGCTTTAAGCTCGAACAACCGATTCGTTGGAATAGCAACGATCCGCTAGAAGCTTGGTTGTTTGATTGCTTCCTACTTGGTAATGACGCATCAGTCACTGAATCGGCGGTTGATGAAATCGAAGGCTTTTCTGCTGACGCAATCAACCAATTAAACTTGGGCGAGTTATCAAAATCAGAATGCTTGGCTAATCCTGAGCAGCTACAACAATGTTTTTCTCTTCTCGTGGATGCGCACTATCAGACCTCGCCAAATGACTTAATGCAATTTCTCAACAATCCAGCAATCCGTTTATACGCCGCTTGGCAGCAAGATAAATGTTTAGGTTGTATGTTAGTGACGGAAGAGGGTGGTTTGGACAGCGAGTTGATTACTCAAATTCAACTTGGAAAACGCAGGCCTCAAGGTCACCTTGCCTCTGTATTACTGGCAAACCAATTTGGCTGTACTCAGGCGGCGACCAGTCGGTGCCTTCGAGTTATGCGCATTGCTGTTTCAGCACGTCATCAAGGTTTGGGTATTGGCCGTTGGATGTTGGCTCAGTTATCACAGCAAACCAGCCAAGCAGATTATCTGGCGACAAGCTTTGGCGCGACCAGCGAATTGATTTCTTTTTGGCGTGGTAGTGAATTTGAAGCTGTGCACATCGGCCACCAGCGAGATCAGGCCAGTGGCTGTCACTCGGTTCTGATGGTTAAGGCGCTTAACTCAAACTCTCAAGGCTGGATAAACCAAGTTCAAAATCACTTCGAGCGTAGCTACTGTTTTCTTGTTTCAGGTTCTTTGGTTTCACTTGAAACCGATATGGTGCGAGCTCTGCTGCCAAAGAGTGTTCACACCGTTAGTGAGTTTGAAACTCAGTTAGTTAGAAATTACGTGAACGGTGGCAACAGTTATGATGCGATCAGCTTCAGCGTACTGAACTTGATTCTACTCAGTAACGATCGAAACATAGGTATTTCTGACTTACTCATCGCAAAGGTTGTTCAGCAGAAAGAGTGGGGGACTTGTGTTGAACAGTTTAATCTTGTTGGTCGTAAACAAGCAGAGATTCAGTTTCGTAAAGATGTCGATGTTTTGCTAGCAAATTTACAGTGTAAATAGGCTAGCCATCATTTAAATAGACTGACCGCTACAAATTAGATTTACAGTGTAAATTAGAATCTTGGATTTACACTGTAAACTGAAGCTCCATATTCAAATCCGTTTTTACCCTGATTATCTGTTACATCACTTCTGTTTCATCTCTCCACTACAGCCTTTAATCTTCTAAAGCTATTCGCCTTTACTATCTAGCCCTACATCGAATCAACATTCAATCGCACGAAATATTCTGAAAAAATTTTCCTATGTATTTGTAAAGGCGAAGCAGATCATAAAATGTGTAAGTCTTATTTATGAGTCATGTTTGCAGAATCGAAAGTAAGTGATGTGACGCTGATTATTCTAATAATGTGATACTCAGCGCAGAATGAATTATATAGACTGAATAACAACTGAGTCATTAGGGATACTCAATTCGAATGTGGGATAACATCGTTACATTGTCGGAAGACAAGCAACAAGTAATGGCATGTCTGCCAACCGGGATTGTGGTTGACGCAAGCTTTGATAACAAGACGCTGCCACCAACCTTGGAAGCTTTGAATGCATCAAACTATTTTCTTTTCGAAGAAGAGGTGTTGCGTTTCGTTACTCTTGCTAAAGAAGGTAAGGGTGAAGCTTATGAAGGAATCTTGATTGCTGAAGTTCGAAATGCCACTGTTGCGGTCGAACTGTCTGATGATGAGATGTTGGCGAGTCTCGTGGTCACTGGTCCCTACAATGGACACCCACTGCGTGGTAGCGACATCATTCAGTGCTTATCTCTAGCTCAAATAACAAAAGGAATAAATAAGTTAGCGCTCAGAAAAGTTCTGATGATGAGTAGCAAACTTAAGCCCGGGGAAAAGTTTACTCAGCCCGTCGCTAAAGGGACACAACCAGTAAAAGGTAAGGATGCTAAGTTTGCCGCTTTGGTTGAAGATATTACTCGCCAAGTCTTGAAGCCTCGCAGCAAAGACGAAGGCAAGATTGATATGCGAGACTTGGGACAAACCATTACCGTTGGTCAAAATGATCACTTAATGAAACGTACCCCCGCTACCAAAGGTATCGCTGGGTTTACCGTTCAAGGCCGAATTATCCCACCGCTTCCTGGGCAAGACAGTTTAATCAAGCCAGGAAAGGGCACCTACATCTCCCCTGAAGATCCCAATTTACTACTCGCCTCACACCCTGGATTGCCCATCATTAAAGATCGAACCATCGAAGTGGATGACGCCTTATGTATCAGCAACGTCGATGTCTCAACTGGGCATGTTAAATTTAAAGGTAATGTCTTCGTCTCTGGCAACATCGAGCCGGGGATGATCGTCAAGGCGACCGGAAGTGTTACGGTTGGTGGCTTTATCGAATCGGCCGAAGTTCAAGCCCAGGGGGATATCAAAGTCGCCAAAGGCATTATCGGCCATACGACTAAAGAGGGGGAGCCAAAAAGTTGTAAGGTATTCAGTAAAGGCTCTATCACAGCAAGCTACGCACAGAATGCTGAGCTACAAACGGCCAACGACCTTAGACTTGGTGTGCACAGTATGAGTAATGACATTCGCTGTGGTAACAACCTTATCGTGATGGACAGTTTGAAAAAACACGGCACGCTCAGCGGTGGTGAAGCCAAAGTCGGCGGGAAAGTAGAATGTGTCTTCTTAGGTGTTGAGGGAGACACCGCAACTAAAGTACATGGCTTTGCGCGCTACGATGGTTACCGACAAAAGCTAGCCGAGCTGAAGGAAGCTTATAAACACACTCAAGAGCAAACCATGGGTGTGATTCGCCAAGAGTTAGAATTTAAGAAGCGCCCTAAAACCGAGAGAAGCGAAGAGCAAGCCCTAGAAATAGAGCAGCAACGTGAGAAGAATAACCTCGCAATAGAAAACACAAAGTCGCAGCTAGATACACTCGAAGCGGAGTTTGCAACCAACCTTGCTGAATGCACTGTAGAGGTACACGAAAAAGTGTATACCCGAGTGACGATTCAATTTGGTGATGAGACAGTCACAACCAAGCGAACCCACGGCGGAAGTGTTTTCTCATTCAACCAATACGAGATCCAATGTTCATTCAAGATGGAGCAAGAGGATATTGCTTTGTAGACTTTTGTGCTGAACACAAAGTTACGTATGGTTAAGGTGCCGATACTGACAAATAGAAAAAGGGGAGTTGATGCTCCCCTTTTGCTTTCTACTGATAATGATTTATTTAGGTGGATTGCGCGTTTTAGCTAACCGCTCTCACTCGGCCTTGTTTAAGGTCTGAAAGAACCTGTGCTTTAGGACCATCTGCAATGATGCAGCCTTTCTCCATTACGATCACTCGATCGACAATGTCCAACATCGACGTTTTGTGTGTAATCAGAATTAACGTCTCGCTTGGTAGCAATTGGTTAAGTTGGTGTTTGATGTGCATCTCTGAACGGTTATCCATAGCACTGGTCGGCTCATCCATCAACAACACTGGCGGACGGCCAAGGAAGGCTCTAGCAATGGCAATTGACTGACGTTGACCACCAGACAGCAAGGCACCACCTTCACCCACTTGGCGTTCCAAACCTGCAGGATCTTGTTGAGTAAACGCGGTTACCCCTGCACGGTTTGCTGCATCCATCACGTCACGGTCATCCACCAAAGGACGACCTAAAGTAATGTTGTCTCTTACTGAACCGTAGAACAGGTTACTGTCTTGCGGAACACAACCTATATTGCGTCGTACGTCGACATGATGCAGTTGCTCCATATCCGTTTCATCAATACGTACATGGCCTTCTGTGGGCTTGTACAGGCCCATAATCAGACGTTCTAGTGTGGTTTTACCTGAACCAATACGACCAATGATTGCTACTTTCTCACCAGGACTAATATTGAGGGTTAAGTCTCTAATTGAAGCCACTGGTGAATCTGGGTAGTGGAACGTCACTTTATCTAGCGCGATATGGCCCTGAATAATCGGACGGTGAATGTAGCGTTTACCTTCTTCTTGTTCATCAGGCATCGACATCACTTGCTCAATCAGAGTCATTGATGACTTTGCTTGGTTGTAACGAGTCGAAAGCAAAGACAGCTGAACAAGCGGGCCAATCGCTCGGCCGCTCAACATGGTTGCTGCGATCAAGCCACCCATCGTAAGTTCACCTTCTGCAATTAGATACACGCCAAAGATGATCATACCAACGTTAGTACTTTGCTGAACAAAGCCGGCGGTGTTTTGGATGCTGTCAGTGATGCGTCGGCTTTTGATATTCCAATTCGCCATGTGAGCAACAGCTTCTTCCCAACGGAATTGGAATTGACTTTGCGCGCTGAACAGCTTAACCGTCTCTAACCCTGCCAAACTCTCAATCAAGTTTGCGTACTTCTGCGAAGCAAGACGAGAGCCTTCTTCAATGGTGCGGCGCAGTGGGCCTTGGATTAGCAATGCATAGACGATCAAAATGACCACGCCAGCAACGGGAACGAATACAAGGTTTCCAGCCATTAGCCAAATTAGCGCTAAGAACATCAGTGCGAACGGTAAGTCGATTAACGAGCCAATGGTTGCAGAGGTAAAGAATTCACGAATGGATTCGAACTCTTGCAAGTTTTTAGCGAAAGCACCGACGGAAGCAGGCTTCGCTTCCATACGAATCCCCAGTACTTTACTTAACAGCTTGGAGGAAATGAGAATATCGGATTTCTTACCGGCAACATCAATGAAGTAGCTTCGCATCAATTTGAGCAGCAAATCGAATAGGAACACGACAAAGATACCACTCGCTAGCACCCACAAAGTTTCAAAGGCGAGGTTAGGGACTACTTTGTCGTACACCAAGCGAGTGAACATCGGCGCGGCAATTGCGAAGATGTTGATCAGAATCGAGGCGATCAACACATCTCGGTAGATGTTTTTAGATTCCCAAATCGTGCTCCAAAACCAATGCCCTTTACGTGTTTTTAGAACCTCTGGTGAACGTTCATCATAGCGGAACTGTTTCTTTACCAAGAAGTAGCGGCCGATGAATTGTTCTTTCAGCTCTTCGACAGGAATGATGATTGGCACCATTCCGCTTTCTGCAGTAATGATTTCCGCTTCTTGCTTCTCTAAATCAATGCTGTTGAGAACGCACGCCTCGCCTTGTTTAAGCAGTAAGACAGCAGGCAGTATCAGGTGAGGAATCTTTTCTAAGTCGGAACGGTTTTCTTTTGCCACCAATCCTGCTCGTTCAGCAGAACGAGGGAATAGGAAAGGGGTTAGCTTTCCGTCTGATAGTGGTAGCCCATTGATCAACGCTTCGGGCGAGTTAGCTAACCCGTAATACCGGCTAACGTAGATCAGTGAGTTCAATAGTGGATCTTGCATGTGATATAACCCTTACAACTATTTATCAACAATGAAGCCTTGGAACACTTCTACGTAGTTATCAGACAGAATATCTAGCTGAGTCTGAGTTTCTATTCGAGACGCGATGGTGGTGACGCCTAGGTTGTGAGCGGTTCTAGAGATCGACGTTAAGGTGAACTTCTGTTTTTCGTCATCAAGGTTATGTGTGAACAGATAATCTAGTTTCACATAACTTGGGCGGTATTCGTTGATGTAATCCAGTGATTGGAAGTTACGCCCATAGTTATCGACACCAAACACCGCTTCAGCGTTGCGAATGGTGTTACACAAGAGTGCCGTGTAGTGCGGAACGTTGATGAAGCAGTTTTCTGGAATCTCAAAGTGCAATAGGTGAGCGATTGAAGCATTCTGTTCAAGCGTCTTACCGATCCAACGGATGAAGCTTGGTTGAGATATACTGCTTGGCGAGAGATTAATAGCGACTGGGCTGGTTACTTCTTTTGCATTGAGCTTTTCAACCATCTTCTCAATAACGTATTGGTCGAGAATGTGGCTCATTTCAAGCTGTTCTAGCGCGTATAGATACTGGTTAGCACCGTAACGCACGCCATCTTTTTCAATCGCAGAGAACACCTCTTGGTGATACGTTTTACCAAAGGCATTGTTTGCAGCCTGCAAACGGAAGGTAATGAGGTCGTTGATGATCGCTTCTTCAACCAACATACGCCATTGTTGTTTGCCCATCACTGCGCCGTGATCGTCTGCGGTTACGTAGCCGTAAGCAAGTTCTCGATTCGCCTTGGCACTTGAGAGTGCGTTATCCACCAGCGACATGATTTCAGTACTGGTTTTACGCTTGTTGCTGTAGGTCACACCAAGAGCAATATGTGGATTCGCCGTGCCTGTTGGGTCTGAACCTAGGCTCTGGATACAGTTTACGATGCTGCTCGCGACAAGTTTCAGTTCGCTCTCATCAATGTTTGGCATGATGAAACCGAACTCGTCACTAGAAATACGAGCGATGGTGATATCTGGAGATGAAATTGAAGCTTGCAGCTGTTCAGCCAGTTGATGAACCAAGGCATCACCTTCTTGATAGCCCTTTTCATCGTACTCTTCACTGATAAACTCCGCTTTAAGTACCGCTAAACCACCTAAGCTCGACTCCTCTAACCATTGAGTTAACTGAGACATGTAGTAAGCACGGTTACCTAGCTGAGATACAGGGTCGATATATGCTCTTTCACGTAACTTCTGAGCTTCTTTCGCTTGGTTTTTAAATGCCAGTTCAACTTGAGTCGACATGTGGTTGATACCATCGACAACCAAGGTGAGATCTTTTGTCTTTGGACGAGCCAGAGGTTCGCCAAACTGATTCTTGGCGATCTGATCCATCTTGGTAATGATCAACGAGAGCGGGCGTAAAGCGCGCTTAAGGATCCAAGAGATAGACACCAAACCGAGCAAGAAGATCGTGCCAAATATGCTCAGTAAGCGGATGAATGCTTGCCAAAGTTGATCGTAGGCAGGGCCTGGGTGACTTACGATCTCGACCTCGGCCAATTGCATCCAGCCACTGGTGATCACGCGGCGGTCATGAACAGGCTCGAACAGGTTTAGGTTGGTAAACCACTCTGGTACGCCAGTTGGCTTTACAGGGTATGAGCGGAGAATGTCTTCACCGCTATCGAGAAAGATCAATCGAACGACTGAGTAAGAACTGCCATCAAACAGGGCGTTGATAACAGACTCCACTGCCACCTTGTCCTTTTCTTCTAGGTAAGGGGCGAGAGCCAGTCCAACAGTATTAATGGTATTACTTACCTCAGAGCGTTGCTGCTCCTCTAAGTATCCACGGGTGGTATTGAATTCGATCATAAAAACTGACGTCATCAGCAGTATGAACACTGCAACCATCCCGACCACAAGCTGTTTATATAAAGTCATTGTACCTACTCATCGTAATTGATAATGGGTTTGTTTAATTTTAGAGAGCGCTCACGTGAACGTAAGTCGTTCCATAAGCTCAATCTTGAAGATTTCCCTGCCAACTTGCCGCTGCCTGCTGCCGACTTGATCAACCAAAGGTTTTTACCGTTAAAACTGTAAATTGGTCTTAGATCTGGGCGTTTGGAACCGCGTTTAATTTCAGGGTTTAAGTTGTCCAAAATTAATGGCTCTGCACTCGGTGTTGAGTAGTAAGCTAACACCATGTGGAACTGGTTTAGTTCCAGTGCTTTTACGTACACTAATCGTAATTTCTTATCTGGGACGCCCAGTTCAAGCAAAGAGAAGTATTTTGCGATTGTGAAGTCTTCACAATCACCGGCGTTGCTGCCTAAAAATTCCAGTGGTGTTGCCCAGTAATCATTCTTTCCCCACAGTATGTTGTCATCGACAAAGTACATCTGGTTGAAGAACTGGTTCACCGACCTGAGCTTCTCTTTTTCACTTAATCCGTCGTATGACGTCATATTTGAGCGCCATGTTGCCACTCGCTTTCCGGCTCTATCGCCGTAGGTTTTGGTCACTGCATCTATCCACCGTTGGTCGCTCTTGTTGAGCGCCACAGAGGTGAAAGAGGTGAGGACCAGCAGCAATAGCGAAATCCGAGACTTCATAGCCTCTGCTCTTGTCTATTTGCTGTGTATTGAAAGGCGTTATCAAACATCAAACGTCATTACTCTTTTAGTGCATTGTTTTGAGCGCTTAATAGTGGCTTCAACATGTACTCAAGCACGGTTCTTTTACCCGTGATGATATCGACAGAGGCGGTCATACCTGGAATGATTGGCAACTCTTCGTTCTGTCCAAAATTGTGTTTTTCGGTGCGCACGCGCACGATATAGAAGCTATTGCCTTCTTCATCTTGAGTGGTATCGGCACTGATGTGCTCTAACACGCCTTCTAGACCACCGTACTTAGTGAAGTCATAAGCACTGAATTTAACGATGGCAGTCAATTCTGGGCGTAGGAACGCGATATCTTGCGGGGCGATTTTCGCTTCAACCAATAGAGAGTCTTCTGTTGGTACAATCTCAACGATGTCCATACCCGGTTGGATAACCCCGCCGACAGTATTAATACCCAATGTTTTAACGGTGCCTGTTACAGGAGAAACCACCACGGTACGGTTTACTCTGTCTTCTAGGCCAACGGCAGATTCGGTCATTGCAGAGAGCTTGTCTTGGGCTTGATTGAGTTTTTCTTGTTGTTCGGAGCGGAAGTTCAGTGCGGCGTCAATACGGCTGAGCATGGATTCTTTGATTGCTGAGCGTAAAAGAGGAATTTTTAGCTCGCTCGAAGTCATTTCTCGGCGAGTGTCGTTCACTTGTCTTTGCAGTTTAAGTAATTCAATTCGTGGTACCACCCCTTCATCGGCGAGAGGTTTGGTGATATCCAGTTCTTGGCGAGCAAACTGGTAGCTCTGTTTTAGGTTTCGAACACGCGCTTTAATCTCAACTAGGTCTTGCTGTTTCTGTTCAACTTGTTGATCAAAAACGGAAAGCTGGTTTCTCAGATTATTGAGATCTTGACGGTATTCTGCTTTTTGACGATTAACCAGTTGAGGTTGAAGTTCATAGAATTTAGGTGGGAACGCAAGCTTGCCATAATCGAGAGTGACACTTTTCTTCCATTCTTTTTCAGAGAATTCTTCATTGATGACAACACTGGTCAGGGAAGCGGAAAGCATTAACACGTTGGCGGTCAAGTTCGCGACTTGTTGTTCACGTTCGCGGAAGTCAGAACGGAATCGTGTGTCATCGATTAACAGCAGTTGTTGACCTTTTTGAACGCGTTGGCCTTCTTTAACTAAGATTTCTTTAACCAAGCCACCTTCAAGGTTTTGTACCACTTGGATCTGAGAGGAGGGGATCACTTTGCCTTGGCCAACGGTAACTTTGTCGATCTCTGCCCATGCAGACCACCCAATAGCAGCAATAAAAAACAGAACGATCACCCACAACATAATTCGCGCACTGGTGGGCGTATTGAGGAGTAGTGCCGCTGTTTTATCATCGACATACTCAAGCTCGGTCTCGTTCAATTTGCTGAAATTTTTCTGACTCATAACAGTCCTTGTTCGCTAAATAAAAGTGCAAGCCTATTGAGTGTATTCTTACTTTTGATAAATGTTAAGATTTTGCTCATTTAAATCTTTGAATTTATATATTTTTTAAGACTTATCGGTTCTTGAAATCTGTTTTATCGAGTTGGTGCTTTCTTAGTTTGTCATACAGTGTTTTTCGCGATACCTGCAGCTCTTGTTGTACTTCTTTTAAACGACCTTGATGGCGATGTAGTGCCTCAATCAAGATAATTTGTTCAAAGCTATCGGTGCGTTGGTTTAACGACTGTTGTTGCTCTTCAATGCTCATATCGAGTTCATTTTGCTCATTAGTATCGTTGTCGAGCGACGGCTGCTTAATTTGAGTCAGCACTCTGAGTTCAGCATGTTGGCGAAGCTGACGAATGTTCTCCGTCCAATGCGTTGCAATGAGTCTCTGGATCTCTTTTTCTGTAATCACGGGTGGCGGCAGTTGATAGCGACTGGCTGCACCACGAGCAAAGTGTTTGAACAAAGAGCCAATATCTTCCGTTCTTTGCGCCAAGGGTAGTAAATTAAATCGGCGCAGTTCACCTGTAATTGTAGTAGGAACTACTGTAGTTGCGATAATGATACAAGTTGCATTGGTCTTGCATGAGTTTTCACGAAGTAGAGTGGGTTTTAGAGCGGCTAACCATAGCCATTGCTGCGAAGTTAACGCTTCTGTTTCATGGATATAGAGTGTTCCACCTTGATGCTTCAAGAACAGTTGCAAAATAAACTGATGGAATGTCGCTTCGTCACTGCGTGGCAAATTAAACGCCGCGACAGGGCAAAGCTCTGCGGTTTGATGACTGTGTAAATCATGGGTGTATTGTGCAGTGACCCTTTTCCCCGTCCCTAAATCACCAACAAACAATAGAAGTGGGTTGGTTTTGGTATCTAGGGTGATCAATTCTCGGCGTAATGCCTGCATTGATGGTGATTGACCAATCAGTTTCGGGCCAACCTGATTTTGCATTGCCAACTCTTTACGCAGTAGGTTGTTCTCTTCAACCAGTGCGAGCTTATCCGCGGCTTTTTTAACGGCAGTGAGTAGGGCATCGACCACAAATGGCTTTTCCAGAAAATCGTAAGCACCGGCTTTCATCGCTGATACCGCGGTTTGCACGTCACCATGTCCGGTAAGTACGATGACCTGAAAATGAGGATTTTGGCTCAGCAACTTTTGCGTTAATTGAATGCCATCCATTACCGGCATGTGAATATCGGTGATGACAATTCCGGCTTGCGTGGTATCTATTTTCTTTAATGCCTCAATAGCATTGGGAAAGCCGACGATATCGATACCTTCAATGAGCATGGCTTGTTCTACCGAGTCTCGAATGGCGGGTTCATCGTCGACAAAATAGAGTTTAGGCATAGAGTGCAAAAGCCGATTCCTTAGCTGTAGGTGAGATTAGCAGTAATGTGAAATTCGTTTTTCGTTAACAATAACAACGGCGTGTTAGCGCTTATCGTTATATAACGGGATGTTTAGCGAGAATACCATGCCTGAAGGCTCTAACCGGTTCGCGCTGATCGTGCCGTGATACGCTTCAATAATCCGTTTCGATATTGAAAGCCCTAGCCCTAAACCTTCCGGTTTGGTGGTAAAAAACGGGTCGAACAGCTGTTCTAGCTTATCGTTCGGCATGCCAATTCCGTTATCCCAAATGATCAGCTGACAAGAGTCATGATGCAGTTGCCATTCGATGCCTATCTGTGGGCTAGCCTGTTGGTCAACGCTTTCCAGGTTTTGTTGCTCCTGCAAGATTTTCTGTTCAAGAGCTTGATGTTGCAGCGCTTGAGTCGCGTTGTGAATCAGATTCACCAGTACTTGCTCGAGTTCGGTTGGATGAATCGCAATATTGATGTCATCTGGCACCGTGCTTAGCCTTAGCGTAATTCCTTGCTTGATCATCAGCGCACTGAGAATACTGGTGGCGTTGTTGACCGCTTGGTGCAGGTTCGCCACATGATGCTCTTGTTTAGTGACCTTGCGAGTAAAGACTTTGAGTCGCGCGATGATGTCGGTAATGGTGTTGTTGAGGCCAATCATTTTCTCAAGATTGCTTTTCACTAAATCGGTTCGTTCCATTTCCAGTAGCTTTAAGCTGTTTTCACTGTAGGTTCGCAGTGCTGCAAGTGGTTGGTTGATTTCGTGGTTAATGCTGGCTGACAGCTCACCGAGTACCGCTAGTTTCGCGGTTTGTGTCAGCTCTTGTTCTGTCTGTTTCAACTTCGACTGCGACTCTTGGTATTGAAAAAGGGTTTGTTGCAGCTGTTGATTGGATTGCTTCAAGTAGTGAGTGCGTTTATCAACGGTTTGCTCTAGGTTTTGGTTGAGTCGGGTCAACGCCACTTTCGCGAGATAAGTCTGGCGCCACGACCAAGCGATGAGCATCACCAAGCTGTAAATCACCACGAAGATGACATCGATCTGCAAGATTTTAATAAGTTCAGCTCTGGTCTCTTTTAGGGCAACAACTTGGTACTGATTGTTGCTGATGGTAGCGGGGTAAAGATTAAATGCACCAAGCTTGAATAACTGGTTGGCGGTGAGCTCTTTTCGGATTTCATTGGATTGAAGGTTGCTAGATTGATTGGCGTTGCTAGTTTCTGATTGAGAGCTTGAAGAGCGAAAGGCTTCGATGATCGAAATTTCGCTTTGACCGTATTGGCGTTGAAGTGCGATATCCGTTTGTTGTTGCTGAGTTAGTGGCAACAATGAATGGTAAAGCCATGGAGCTTGGCTTGATAGAAAGACCACTTGGTTAGAGTCGAGTACTACAATCTCAAAATCGTCGCTGGTTAGGATGTTTTCGAGATTTTCTAAGCTCACTTTTACGGTGATAACGCCAACAATTTCCTTGTCGATATACAGAGGTGAAGACAGAAAATAACCGCGTACGTTCGAACGAGCGCCTAGCGCGACATATTGTGTGTTGTTACCTTGAATGGCAGAAGCAAAGTAGGGACGAAACGAGAAGTTCTCACCCACAAAGGTACGAGGTTTTTGGTAATTACTGGAAGCGACCACAGTACCACTCGGGTCATGAATATAGATGGTGTCGGCTTGGCTTTGATTCGACCATTCAAACAGCAATTGATTGAGCTGCGCAGCGGAAATCTTGTCTGCTCGTTGTGTTGAGTCAAAATAAGAGAGCAAGCGCGGGTCATGGCTGAGCAAATCCGGGATCTGTTTGAATTTATCCAATTCAGAGTCGATTTGTAGATTGGCTTTACTTGCTGCTTCATCGAGTTGCTGAGTGACGATTTTTTCTTGGAATTGCACTGCCATAAAGTGGGTTGCGGTCAGCCCTGCAGCTCCCAATAACAATGAGAATAAAACAAAGGGTGTCATTAGGTTAGGCAGTATTTTGGTCACTCGGATCTCAGCTTGTCATCGGTTTGTATAAAGATTATCAATATGATGGAGAGAGTACCGAGATCTTGTTAACACAGAGCACCTTCTGTGAGACAAAACCATGGCTTAGACTTGTGTTTCAAAGGATTACGGCGCAAAATCACAAAAAAATTTAAAGGAGCAAGCAAATGGAACTGACAGATATTCGTCGCGAATACGCTAAGGGTGGATTGAGACGTAAAGACTTGGCCGCAGACCCGATTGAGCAATTCAACCTATGGCTAGAGCAAGCCATTGAAGCGAAGTTGACGGACCCTACTGCCATGACAGTTGCTACGGTTGATGAAAATGGTCAGCCATTCCAACGCATTGTTCTGCTGAAGAATGTTGATAAAGACGGGTTCGTTTTTTACACTAACCTAGGTAGCCGTAAAGCGCACCAGCTTGAGCACAACAGCAAAATCAGTTTGCACTTTCCTTGGCATCCACTTGAGCGACAAGTTCATATTACGGGCACGGCTGAAAAGCTAACGGCTATGGAAAATATGAAGTACTTCTCGTCACGTCCAAAAGAGAGCCAATTGGCCGCGATTGCAAGTAAGCAGAGTAGCCGCATCTCAGCGCGCGGGATTTTAGAAGGTAAGTATCTAGAGCTTAAACAGAAGTTTGCCAAAGGCGAGATTCCCGTGCCTTCTTTCTGGGGTGGTTTCCGTGTACGTGTAGATAGCATTGAGTTTTGGCAAGGTGGTGAACACCGCTTGCACGACCGTTTCTTGTTCTCTCGCCAAGACAACAGTTGGGATATTGATCGCCTAGCGCCTTAGGCTTTTTGATCGCTTAGCTGCTTAACAGATCTAAAAATGCCGTTGATTAGACTTATCAAATCAACGGCATTTTTTTGTCTGCATTTTCAGATGAACAGTCAATCAGTTACTGTGCAGAACAACGGAGATCTGTTTTTTGAGCAGAGTTTCTGGGATCACTGAGCCCAATCCTGAATCCAACGCATACTCAATCAATTGGCTTTTACTGCGTGCATCAAACTTCTGTTTCAATCTGGCGACATGACCTTCGACCGTTTTGATTGAAATGTTTAACGTCGACGCGATGTACTGTGGTTTCTTGCCGAAAAGCAGTAAGAACAGCACCTCTGATTCTCTCGAAGTCAGCCGCTTTTGCAGTTTAGACACACGCGGCTCTGACCCCGCAAGCGATGCCTGATTGCCTTTTGTTCCTGTGGCCTGACAAACCCAATGACCAACCTCTAAGATCGCGGTATCGGTAAGCTCTTGGCCATAGAAGATGGTGCCTTGGACGTTGTCGTCATCATCAAGCCAAGGGGTTTTGGTAAAGATATGGGCGTGCCAGCGTCCGTCTGGATAGGGGTGAATATCGAGAATCTTAAGGGTACTGCGTGTATCCATTACATGTTTGTCTTGAGCCCTGAAATCTTGTGCGCACTCAGTGGTTTGACTGGGCATGTCGAAGTCGGTCAAGCCAGTACAAGTCTCATTGGGTTTTAAGCCAATCAATTGGTTGTAAGCAAGGTTGGCATACACGAAGACCGAGTCAGTATCTTTGCAGCCCCAGCAGCCTGGAAGTTGTTCGAATAAAGAACGATGTATGGAGTTGAGTGGATCTGGCAAGGTTTTATCTCGTAAGCTGAGGTATGGCAATGATATCAGTTTCTTATAGCGCTGCAATGGCAATTAGAGTACGAAAAATAAGGGGTGACTGACAGTTAAACGGACTGTTGATTAACTGTGTCAATCACGGAGAATCGATGGGCATAAAGGGTGATAATCAGGCAAAAAAAAGGTTCATCGCGGAT
>NZ_JBFRUJ010000027.1:0-72671 GCF_041474575.1 Vibrio sp. 10N.222.51.C5 | reverse complement strand
CGATGAACCAAAAAAAAGCCAGCCTGAAGAGGGGCTGGCTAAAGACAAGATATGCCTTGTCGACATGTAGAAGATTTTCAGTCTAATTTACGAGGGTCAGGTAAATTAAACTGAGGCATCAATTTGATACCCAGAGTGACTTACTACTCTATCGACGAATCTACTCCTAGGAGTGCTTATGCATAAGGGGGGAATTCCCCTATAAATGTTGCTCAATGTGATAATTGAGAACCTAGAGTAAATATTTGGGGTTCTGAGCCTATGACTGGGAGCCTACAGCTCTCGTACTACTCGGAATCCTAGATAGTTCGCTGCCGTTGAAGGCGGTACGTACAGTTCGTTAAACACTTTTGCTTCTTCAGGAGAGAAGCTCCACGCGCCACCTTTCGCTAGGCCTTTCTGAACGGTTGTCCATTCCCATACATTACCCACCATGTCGTAGAAGCCTGTTGGTGTTGGTTGGAATGACTTAACCGGAGATGTACTAACGTTTGACCATGGTGTACCCGCCCAGCCAGTGTTGGCTTTGCCTGAACGGAATTCATTGCCCCACCAGAAGTTGGTGTCTTGGCCAGCTCTTGCTGCAGCTTCCCACTCTTGTGGTGTTGGCAAGCGGTAAGTGAAGCCGGTGTTTTTAGATAACCAACGTGTATAAGCTTTGGCATCGTTTTGGCTAACACAAACTACCGGTGAGTTATTAGCTTGCTTAAAGCCTGGGTTCTGCCAGTCTTTATCTGAAACGGTTGTGATCTCTGCATTGACGAATGTATCGCAGGTGTTCATCAGCTCAGCGTCTGTCTGGTAGCCTGTGTTTTTTACGAATGCTTTGAAGTCTTGAACACGGGTTGGTGTTGCGGCTAATGCAAACGGCTGTTTGATCGTCACTTGTTGTGCGTTATTTTCACCCAGTAGGTAGCGACCCGAGCCGACAACAATCATTTCAGGGCTCTGAATGTCGTTACCCATCGGATCGGCAAACTTGGTGCCGACATTTAATGAATTCTGTTTCGCTTGCAATACGGCTCGTAGGTTGTGATCGCGGGCTATCTTCAGCTCTTGATGGAAAGAAAGGTAGCCTTCTTTTTCGATCGTGACCATGTGTTGGCCCGTCGGTAACATCACTTCAACCGGTGTACTGCCATAGTTCACGCCGTTGATAGAAACATTGTCGTTGTATTGATTTGAACGCACCACCAAGTTAACCCAAGCAACTTCTTTTTGCTGGTCGTTGGCTTGTTGCTCGCTTTGTGTGAAACAGTTTGATGACTGAATACCAAGCAGGCGACAAGGTGTGTTCTTATCTGGACGAGTTTCTAGGTTCGCCGCAATCACCGCTCGGTAACGGTTATCTTCAGAGAAGCCAGAGGATTTCACTTTGTGTTGCAGAACGTGAATGTTCAGCGAAGCAGACGCAAGGTGCTCTTTCACTGTTTTCGATTCAGTCGCGTTATCGATTAGGCTGTGTTGGAATTGTTTTACCGCTTTTTGAAGTGCCAAAGTCACCGTTTGGTCTGAACACTGCGCCAGTGTCATATCGCTGCTGCAACGGTTGGTAAAGCTAACAGTTTGCTCTTCCGTCTGAGTGATCTCGTATCTTAGTCGCTCTGCTCTTGCTCTTAGCTTGTCTTGGTTTAGGCTTGCGATTGAAGCTTCTGCCGCGGCTTTCTCGGCTTGGATAGCCTCAAGCTCCATCATCAAGCCTTGCTGCTTTTGCTCTGAGTCTGAAATCGCAAGTTTGCCTTCTTTTACGGTTTTCCAAGCGTCTTGGAAGCGTTTTTGAGCAAGCGAGATATCGAAATCGGGATCATCAATCATGCGCGTGTAATCTTGCTCTAGGCTGGCTTTTGCCTTTGCGAGTGTTTGCTCTGCTTGAGCTGATAACTCAGCTAGACGTGCCGTTTGCTGCGCCTGATTGTCGACTTCGTTTTGTTTGTCGGCTAATTTCTTTTCAACAGCCGTTAAGTCGGCATGCTTTTCAAAAAGTGAGCTTTCAATGTCGGTGACAGATGACGCGATCGCTGGTGGTGTTGCCTCAGCAAAAACAGCTGGCGTCATTAAGCATGGAGCAAGTGCAAATAATAGAGTAGGAAGACCTTGGCGCATGATGGGCTACTTCAATCGTAATTTAGGTTAATCGAATATTCTAAACGAGAACGCCATTTCGTCTGCAGCTACTGTTTATAACGATAAAACAAGGTTATAACGACCATACAAATTTGTAACGATCATACAGTTTATAACTATCAACAAAATGGCGAGTGTTCATTCAGCTTTGTGAAATAGGCACGGCTATCTGATATCGAGCTAAGCGTTTTGAATTGGCTCAGGCTCTATATACAAAGGGTGTTTAGCTTTCTTTGCTAGGAAGAAGCTTAACCCAAATCGTGTCGCTGCCGTTGATGGTAACTGTGCGGTTGTAAGACTCGTAACCTTGTTTTGAAATGGTTACTTGGTGACGACCACTTGGTAGCACAACCTCAAGAGGGGTGCTGCCATACTTAATGCCGTTGATGGTTACTGAGTCGTTGTACTGATCAGAACGTACCGTCACGTTAGCCCACTGTTTGTCACTCTTCTTAACGACTGCTGCGTCACTGCCTGTTAAACAGTAGCGAGTCGAAACATTCAATAGGTTACATGCTGCAACTGCTTCAGGTTTTGCTTGAAGTTGAGCTTGCATCTGCATGAAGTAAGAGTTGTTACCAGAGAAGCCGCTCTTGATCGCTTGGCTGTCTTGAACATGGATATTCAGCTGAACACCTTGTAAGTTTTGCTTCGCAAGTGTGCTTTCTGTGAGCTGCTCAAGTAATTGGCTCTTGAACGTTTGCACGGCTTTTTGATTGGTCAGGTGTTTACCCTGTGCAGTACACTCACCAAGTGTCATTGTTGATGAACATGTGGTGGTATAGCTGGTTTCAAGCACCGCACTTTCACGCAGTTCTGTTGCGATACGTTTTACGCGAGCTTCAACTTTTGACTCTCTCAAGTTTGCCAGCTCATTATTCAGGCGAGCTTGCTTTTGCTTGATTTGAGAAAGGTGAATTTCGCTCTCGTTGATCGCTTGTTCGTTATCTAGCTGAGACGATTGATTCTCTTTAACCGCAGCCCAAGCGTCTTGGTAACTTTTCTGGAAAGAGACTAAATCTGTTTCTGGATCTTCAAGCAAGCGACTGTACTGTTTGTCGAGTACAGACTTGGCTCTGTTACGTTTTGCCTTAAGTTCTTCACCTTCGCGCAACAACTTGCTGTTCTTGTTTTGAAGTTGTTTTAGGTTTTCAGTCGCCGATACTTTGGTTGCTGAAATACGCTCAATATCTGAGTTTTTCTCTGTTAGCTTTGCATCGATAGCTGAAACGGGATCGACTTGATTCAGTTCTTCAGCGGATACCGATGCAGATACCCAAAGTGGGGATAGCGCAAGTAAAAGCGCTGAAATTCGAAAGTTAGTCATAGGTCCCTGCAACTTGTAGATTGAAAATTGGCTCGTTAATAAAGTGTCTACTTCCTAGTTGTGAGTCACTAGTTATTAGCAATTAACACAGTACCCGTCTTTATACCGTTTTATTGCTATCCAATCTACTCAAAAGCCAAGTTTCGGTACTTCGGATACACTTTTTACAGGCTTATAGCCAATTATTTGAGCTATATAAGAAAATTTATTCATTATGTTGGCGTGAAAAAGCATTTATTGACCACATGGTTTTTCGTGCTTGTGTGATTGCTTGTGAAGCCCCTAAATTCGCCGGAACGATTGGTTTTACAATGCCCGTAGTTTGTACGCTCTTGATCATCTTTCCGGAGGCATGATCATGATGATCGCGATGATGATCTTTTTATTCTCGCGAGCAAATAACTCTCATGAGCATTTACAAATTCATCTTATGCGCATTTAAGAGTATTATTCTTACTATGTTGACCCGAGTATTTTTCTGTCATGTCTAAACCTTTACCCTTTCCTAACCTAGACCTTTCTCCGCTCGGCCTTACTGGCCCTCGTCCTGCTGAGATCATCACTTTGCCATCGCATATGGATTGCCACGATCACCACTATTCTCAGGTGGTGATTGGTTTAAAAGGTCAGGCGGAATTTGAAGTGAGTGGTAAGGGGAATCTTGTTGGCCCAGGACAAGGTTGTGTGGTGACAGCGAGCTCTGATCATGCTTTCGGTGGTGTGGTTGGTCAGTCGGATATTCTCGTGCTCAACATGCCTATGCCAACCGATGATGACCCTCTGATGCTAGAGAAGATTAACCAGTTAGAATCATCGAACGTCTACTTCCAATTAGATGCGCAAATTCAAAAGCTTATCCATATGTTGGTGCAAGAGATGCAGGCCAGTCCTGATGATCTGTTATTAAGCCGTGCGTGCAATGATACGGTGATTGCATTGATGCAAAGGCACATCTCGGCATTTGAAACCTCAATCAAAGATTCACGCTTTGATCTTGAAGCGTTGGATCGCTACATAGAACAGCATTTAGCAAACAAGATCTCCGTCGCGCAGCTTGCGGGTAGTGTGTTCTTGGGTGAAAGCCAGTTCCATATGTTATTCAAAGAGCAAATGGGCATTACCCCTCACCAGTACGTTCTTGGCAAGCGCATCGACCGTTCTCGTCGTTTAATTGAACAAGGTAATCTAAGCCTTGGTCAGGTCGCTGAACTGGCTGGTTTCTCCGGTCAATCTTCCTTTACTCACACCTTTTCACGCCTTCAAGGCATGTCACCATCCCAATACAAAAAGAAAATTTCTGTTAAATAGTGAAACAAAACGGCATATTATTTTAAAGTTTCATATGTGACCTTGTGTTTGTTTTGTTAATAAAGCGAGTTTTTAGCAAAAAACTCGGAGTTTTTGACAAGTAATCCTTATATACTCTAAATACACTGCAGCCATTGTAGAGATCCCGAACTCTTTTCGGGTGTGAGATTAAGGAAAACGCATGTTTACAGCTACTGATGTGTTAAAGCCAGAATTCAATGAGCAGTCGCTTGCTGATCTTTGGACGCTTATCTCACCATTATATATGGTGGATGAAACCCAATGGCTAGAGCAACTTCTGCCACTAGCTACCCCTTCTGAGTCTGAAAAGCAGCAAATCACAGACAAAACGACTTCTTTGATCGAAGCTATCCGTGCGGATAAGACTTCTATCCAGATGATCGATGCACTGTTGCTTGAATACAGCTTAGATACTCAAGAGGGCATCTTGCTGATGTGTCTGGCGGAAGCCTTGATGCGTATTCCTGATTCAGCAACGGCTGATGCACTGATTCGCGACAAGCTAAGCGTTGCGGATTGGAAGTCTCACCTAAAGAATTCTGATTCGGTTTTTGTTAACGCTTCAACTTGGGGCTTAATGCTAACAGGCAAGGTGGTTGGACTTTCATCGAACGAGCAGAGTGCTGGACAAGCGGTTAACCGTTTAGTGAACAAGCTTTCTGAGCCGGTAATTCGTAAAGCGATGCACCAAGCGATGAAAGTGATGGGTCACCAATTTGTTCTTGGCCGCAGCATTGCTGAAGCGCAAAAGAACGGTAAGTCGATGCGCGACAAAGGCTTTACCTACTCATACGACATGCTAGGTGAAGCAGCACTGACCACAGCTGACGCAAATAAGTACTTTAAAGATTACCTAATGGCGATTGAAGCCGTAGGTCGAGACACTTATGTCTCTTCAAAATCTAGCCCAGCGCCATCTGTGTCTATCAAGCTTTCTGCACTTCATCCTCGTTACGAAGTGGCGAACGAAGACCGCGTACTGACTGAGCTATGCGACACGCTAGAGCAGTTACTGCGCCGTGCGATTGAGCTTGATGTTGCGATCACGATTGATGCAGAAGAAGCGGATCGCCTAGAGCTTTCGCTTAAGTTATTCGAAAAACTGTATCGCAGCGAGCTAGTGAAAGGCTGGGGCAAGTTTGGTCTGGTTATTCAAGCGTATTCAAAGCGTGCGTTACCGGTTCTAGTTTGGCTAAACCGCCTAGCAAAAGAGCAGGGTGACTTAATCCCACTTCGCCTAGTTAAAGGTGCTTACTGGGATAGTGAGATCAAATGGTCACAACAAGCTGGTTTCGATAACTACCCTGTTTACACTCGCAAAGAAGCGACTGATGTAGCCTACCTAGCGTGTGCGCGTTATCTATTGAGCCCAAGTGTTCGTGGCAATATCTTCCCGCAGTTTGCTAGCCACAATGCTCATACGGTTTCCGCTATTGCAGTGATGACAGACCATAAAGACTTTGAATTCCAACGCTTACACGGCATGGGTGATTCACTTTACAACCATGCAATGGAAGCTTACCAACAGTCGGTACGTATTTACGCGCCAGTTGGTAGCCATAAAGATCTACTGCCATACCTAGTACGTCGTCTGTTAGAGAATGGTGCAAACAGCTCGTTTGTACACCGTTTGGTTGATGCTCGTTGCCCTGTAGCAGAGCTAACACAGCATCCAGTCGACATGCTTTTGGCATTCGATACGTTGAACAACACTAAGATTCCTCTGCCGCCAGCGGTATTCCCTGAGCGTAAGAACTCATACGGTGTGAACATTGATATCGAGAGCGAAGCGCATCAGTTTGAAGAGCAAGTAAAAGGCTTTTTGAACAATCAATGGACTGCTGGACCTGTGATCAACGGCGAATCTCTTGCCGAAAGCATGATCAAGGCTGATCAGAATGTTGAACAAGTAACAGCACCTTACGATCGTCGTATTAGCGTGGGTCAGGTGGCTTTTGCAAACCTTGATCATGTTTCCGCAGCGATCACTGGTGCAGACGCCGCATTTGCTGATTGGAATGCGACATCGGTTGAAACCAAAGCCGCTGCGCTTGAGAAGCTGGCGGATCTGATGGAAGAAAACCTGGCTGAGCTGGTGGCAATTTGTCATCAAGAAGCGGGTAAGACAATTCACGACAGCATTGATGAAGTGCGTGAAGCGGTCGACTTCTGTCGTTACTACGCAAAACAAGCGAACAACCTACAAGGTTTTGAGCTAAAAGGCTTTGATGGTCTAACTCGAATCGCTTCGCGACAAGGTCGTGGTGTATTCGTTTGTATCAGCCCTTGGAACTTCCCATTGGCGATTTTCCTTGGCCAAATTACAGCAGCTTTAGTTGCGGGTAACACGGTTGTGGCTAAGCCTGCAGAACAAACAAGCTTAATTGCAGCTCGCGCAGTGGAATTGATGAATGAAGCGGGTTTCCCTGCTGGCACGATTCAGTTACTACCGGGTCGTGGCGCTGAGATCGGCAGTGCGCTAACCAGTCATGATGCGATTGCGGGCGTTGCCTTTACGGGGTCAACACCAACAGCACAACGTATCAACGTGTCATTGGCGAGTCGTAACGCTAAGCCTGTTCCGTTTATCGCGGAAACCGGTGGTCAGAATGCGATGATCGTCGACAGTACCGCACTGCCTGAACAGGTAGTCCGTGATGTTATTCGTTCGGCATTCGCTTCTGCAGGTCAACGTTGTTCTGCACTGCGTGTGCTTTATATCCAAGAAGACATCGCAGACCGCGTGATTGCATTGATTCACGGTGCAATGGATGAGCTGAGTGTTGGCATTCCACATCTTCATAAAACCGATGTCGGCCCTGTTATCGACCAAAACGCGAAACAGAAGCTAATGGCACACTTAGAAAACATGACCAATACCCAGAAGAAGGTGGCTCAACTTTCTCTAGGTACGGATTGTGAACATGGTGACTTTGTTCCACCAAGTGCTTTTGAAATCGATGACATCAGTTGCTTGAAAGAAGAGCAGTTTGGTCCTGTGCTGCACATCGTTCGCTTCAAGGCGAGTGAGTTAGCGCAAGTGGTAGACCAAATTAACCAAACGGGCTTTGGCTTAACTATGGGTATCCACAGCCGTAACGAGACAACTTACCGTTGGATCGAAAAACACGTTCGTGTGGGTAACTGTTACATCAACCGTGACCAAGTGGGCGCTGTTGTTGGTGTTCAACCATTTGGTGGTCAAGGCTTGTCGGGTACAGGCCCTAAAGCGGGTGGTCCTCACTACCTATATCGCTTTACTGATGTTCAGTTTTCTCAATCACAAGACAAGGCATAAGGAGCAGTATCATGGTTCATCAAGTGACAGGTTTTTCTGATGCTTTGTTAGCGTGGGAACAATGGAATCTTACCGATTTTGATCATAAGAGTGCTCAGGTACTTTCATTCAAATCAGAGATCGAAAGCCAATCTGCGCCTTTGGCAGCTGTGGCGACTTATCATCTAGAGCAAGCGTCTGCACTGCTTTCTGAGCATCACCTCATGGCGGGGCCTACGGGCGAAACCAATGAGCTGTATGCTGCAGGTCGTGGCGTGGCTTTGGTGATTGTTGATGATTGCGAAGAGAAAGTGCCAGCACTGCAAACAGCAACCGCGATGATTACCGCAGCACTATTAGCGGGTAACAGCGTGCAACTGTGCAGTGATGACGTGCAGTTCAATACCTTAATTGCTGACGCCGCGAAACAAGCGAATCTACCAACTAACTTGGTACAGGTTGCCTCGCACGACGCTGCTCAACAGCTGCTGTCTTGCGATGTACGAAGTGCGGGTTACGTGGGTAATTCACAAACGGCTCAAGCTATCAATTTACAACTTGCTAAGCGTGACGGTGCAATCGTCGGTTTAGTAGCTGAAACGGATCTAACGGCAATGAATGTTGCTAATGATCCACACCTATCGCTGCGCTTCATTACCGAGCGTACGCGAACTATAAATATAACAGCCGTGGGCGGTAACGCGACCTTGCTCGAACTTGGAAGCGAAGCTCACTAACCTTCAGTAACATTGGCTCTAAACACTTTTGTTTTATCCATTGTTGGTTTCACCATCTTTGGATTTAACTCATAGTGCCTTGGAGCCTCAATACCTAACTCAATGCACTCGCTTGCCTTTACGGTGAGTGCTTTGCATTGAATTAGGCATGGAAGGCTTTCTACAAAATGAGGACTATCAAATGATAGAAAACAGTTTTGCAATAACGACGACGTTCATTGCGTATCTAATTATGATGCTGGCAATCGGTGTTATTGCTTACAAACGTACATCTAACTCAACTGACTACTTCCTAGGTGGTCGTTCGTTAGGTCCATGGCCCGCTGCACTTTCTGCTGGTGCATCAGACATGAGTGGTTGGTTGCTACTTGGCCTACCAGGTTACGCTTACGCTGCTGGCTTTGAAGCATTCTGGCTTGCTGGTGGTCTACTTGTGGGTACTTGGGCTAACTGGTTAATCAGTGCTAAGCGTCTGCGTACTTACAGTATTACAACTGAATCACTGACGTTGCCTGAGTTCCTATCTCGTCGCTTCAATGATAACTCTAAGCTGATCCAAACAATTTCTGCTTTCTTTATCCTTTTATTCTTCCTTTTCTACACAAGTTCAGGCTTGGTAGCGGGTGGTAAATTGTTTGAAACAGTATTCGGCCTAGATTACACAACAGCGGTAATCATCGGTACAGTATGTGTGGTTTCTTACACGCTATTTGGTGGTTTCCTTGCGGTATCTTGGACGGATTTGGTTCAAGGTCTGCTGATGTCTGCTGCGCTATTGATTGTACCAATCGCAGCGATGAACGGTGGTCTTGGTCAGCTATCGACTGATCTTCACAACATCAACCCAGAGCTTCTCACGCTATGGAATGATGTGAAAGGTGAGCCACTTTCTGCTATCGCGATCATCTCGCTAGCGGCATGGGGTCTAGGTTACTTCGGTCAGCCACACATCCTTGCTCGTTTCAAAGCAACACGTAGCAACAAAGACCTAACAACCGCGCGTCGTATCGCGGTGGTATGGACTGCACTGTCTATGATTGGTGCAATGCTGGTTGGTCTGGTTGGTCTAATCTACGTGACGAACTCGGGCGCACCTAAGCTAGACGATGGCGAGAAGATCTTCATGCTTCTTGTGAACGCGATGTTCCACCCAGTAATCGCAGGTATCTTACTTGCTGCAATCCTAGCGGCAATCATGAGTACTGCGGATTCACAACTTCTTGTTTCTTCATCTGCAATGGCAGAAGATCTGTATAAGCAAGTTCTGAAGAAAGACGCTACGTCAGAAGAGATTGTTCGTGTAGGCCGTTTCGCGGTTATCCTAATCTCTCTGATTGCACTTGTACTAGCGATGACGCCAGACAGTTCAGTACTTGGCCTTGTGTCTTACGCATGGGCTGGTTTTGGTGCTGCATTCGGCCCAGCTATTGTATTGAGCCTGTACTGGTCTCGTATGAACCGTAACGGCGCTCTCGCGGGTATCGTGGTTGGTGGTGTGACTATCGTACTTTGGAAACAGTTCACGGGCGGTTGGTTCGATGTGTACGAAATCGTACCGGGAATCATCCTATCGACTCTTTCTATCGTTATCGTGAGTCTAATTACGGGCGAGCCTGAAGACGAAGTTAAGAAGCAACACGCTGAGTTCGAGAAGAACCTTGTTGAGCTAGACTAATTTACATTGTAAAAATACCAATGAATTAGCAAAAGACATGAACAATAGAGTCACTTCGGTGGCTCTATTTTTTTATGTGAGTACGACCTTTGTCTTATTTCAAATTAAGTTTATTCGAGGTTTTCTGATATTGAAATGGGGGTTTACAATGTAAATCGAAAGCGAAGGATCTTGAGCGAGAAATGAAAGGTCTGTCTTGTTGGTGGCGTTTGATGTCAAAAAATAAAATAGAAAAATGGCTATTTTTTGAACTTGGCGCTCACTTTTGTCATTAGCTCGGTGAATTGTGGAACCGAATTGGACATGATGTGTCAATTGTCAGTAACCACTAAAGACCTATAGGACAAAGGTATGCCTGATCTCTATTGCAAAGGATGTAAAAAAACAACACTACATAAGTCTATAATGAAACGTTGTGAATCAGAGCCCGAGACAGCTTCTGGCCGTATGATGCAATGGACGTCAAAACTATTTAGTGGAAACCTGTACTACGATATGGAAACTCAGCACTTCTGCCGCACGTGCAATTGTCGTTGCGAAACAGGAAGTACTGTACCCCAAATTGGTTTAGCTTAACTTACAGTAAGCGCTCACTAACTTAGATCAAAAAACCTCCGTTTTAGGAGGTTTTTGCGTTTCTATGCGGCTTTGAGTGCTAGTTCGGCAACAATGGCGTCGCCATCAATCTTCACATCCCAACCATAGTTTGAGTATTCATTTGCTAGTGCCTGAGCAACATCTTTTGATACCGTTACGTGTGTCCATGAACCAATACCGTAAGGTTTATATGCGAGTTCTTGCGTTTTCATAATAGAGTCATCCTTTCTCTTTGATAATTCTATTATTCACTTTGGCCTATATCCTTTCTTTCGTTTCCGGCTCAACTTATTTGTTAATCGGGTCATTTCTATAATAATTTGTTAATAACCAGAGTTTGATTTATAAGGGTTCTTATCTATTTGTATGTGTTTATATCTGGCGTGAATATCATCCGTGCATTTAGTTTTTAAATGTGTGAGCGAGGTTTTCTTCGATTGCACTTGGTATGGAATATACTGAGCGGAATTTAGAATGTTTAAGGAATGTTATGTCTCAGCATCAGCTCGATCGTATCGATAAAGAGATACTAAGAATTCTGCATATGAAAGGGCGTTTACCTGTTGTTGAACTGGCAAAACAGGTCAACCTTACGACGTCACCTTGCTCTGATAGACTCAAGCGATTGGAGAAAGAGGGCTACATCACGGGCTATCATGCTGAGCTTTGTTCAGAAAAGCTGGGACTCGATGTTCAAGTCTTTATCCATATCCGTCTCGATCAGACTAGCTTTTCGATCTTCGACAAATTTGCCCAAGCCGTGGAAATGATGCCTGAGGTGGAAGAGTGCTACTCACTGTCGGGTGACTTTGACACCATGATCAAGGTTCGAGTGAAAGACATGAAGGCGTACCAAGCGTTTATGGCAACGAAGTTGGGCACCTTGCCTGGTGTGATTCAGACACGTAGTGAAGTGGTGATTGAAGAGCATAAAAAGGGCTTCGGCGTGAACCCTGAGTTGTTGGCAACTCTAAAATAGTGGCCTAATTTCGCTTACCAACGTGATTTAGATATAAAAAATGGAAGCAATAAGCTTCCATTTTTTGTTGAGCGTCAGATAAAGAGCAACCCGATAAACTTGTTCGCCTTAAAGCGTAATGGCCGCAGAGATTAAGCCAATCACACCACCGAATACACCGCCCCAAACGACCAACCAACCAAGGTGTTTCTTGATCATGGTCTGAACCATCTCTTTAACCAGCTTAGGTGTTAGTTCATTCAAGCGCTGATCGATGATCGCCTCAATGTTTTCTTTGATTTCATCCATCATCGCAGGCGATTCTAGCTCGTCTTTGATGGCATTTTTTACAGAATCACTCTTGCTGATTTCAATCACAGATTCTTGCATCTTCTCAACAAACGGCGCTTTCATTGGCTCTAGTGCTTCTGTGCCACCAAACATTGCCAACATACCGCCAAACTGAGAGTTCTCGATAACATGCACCAGTGAGTCGAATGCAGGGTTAAAGTCGATCTTCTGAATCACAGGCTCTAGATTGAGCGACTTTCCTGTCATCTCGCTGCTTAGGAAGCGGTCGATGTTACTTTCTGTAAAGAATTGCTCCATCATCAGTTGCTTGATGGCTGCCTTGAACTCTTCAAAGCGCGCTGGAATCACTCCAGAACCGTATAGGCCGGGTACTTTCTCGAACAACATGTGAATCGCAAGCCAGTTGGTGATGGCACCAGAAAAGGCGAATAGGCCTGCATAAAGCAAGTATTGGTTTGCTGTCGCATAGCCGCCAGCAAGCAGCGCTAACGCGATAACGTTAGTTAAGACACTTTTGTTCATGGTTGATCTCTAGAAAGAATATTGCGCGCATTTTAAGAAAAAAACGCCAAGAAAAAAACAAAAGGATCGATGAAGTTTATTGGACAGGTAGCAAAGAGCGCCAAATAGCAGGCATAAAAAAGGCTAGCCTCCCCCCGAAGTCTAGCCTTATTCCAGAACGCGCAAGCGAGGCGTCTTTGGTGTTAATGTCATTATATAATTACGACATAACATTCTGCCATGTGTAATTTACCGCTAATAAACAAATTGCTGTGAATCACATCGCACTTTTAAAATAGCACAAAAATTAAGCGTTTGTAGCTTGCTCAAGGTCATCGGCAATGAAGCCACCGGTTTGGTGATTCCATAGCTGCGCATAAATACCATTCTGGTTAATCAGCTCTTGGTGCGTGCCTTCTTCTACGATATTGCCGGCATCAAGCACGATCAGGCGATCCATCGCTGCGATGGTCGACAGGCGGTGTGCAATCGCAATAACCGTTTTGCCTTCCATTAGCTCAATCAAGCTCTCTTGAATCGCTGCCTCTACCTCAGAATCGAGTGCAGAAGTTGCTTCATCGAGAACCAATAGTGGTGCATTTTTCAAAAGAACACGTGAGATAGCGACACGTTGACGCTGACCACCAGAAAGCTTAACGCCACGTTCACCTACTTGAGCATCGTAACCAATGTTGCCAAACGGGTCGGTTAGCGTTTCGATAAACTCATGCGCGTGTGCTTGTTTAGTTGCCGCGTATACTTCTTCGTCTGATGCCTCTGGTCGACCGTAAAGAATGTTGTCTTTGATCGAACGGTGCAGCAGTGAGGTATCTTGGGTCACCATACCTATGTTGCTACGCAGAGAATCTTGAGTAACGCTCGAGATCTCTTGGTCATCAATCAGGATGCGACCACTTTCTACATCGTGGAAACGCAGTAGTAAGTTAACTAGGGTCGATTTACCTGCACCTGAACGGCCAACCAAACCCACTTTTTCACCCGGTTTGATGTTGAGGTTTAGGTTGTTGATCACCCCCTTATTCTCACCGTAGTTAAAGCTTACATTGTCGAAGTTGATACCGCCTTGTGGAACCTCCAGAGGCTTCGCGTCTTTCTTGTCTTCAATAGCAATAGGCTTAGACAGAGTTTTAATGCCGTCAATCACGGTACCAAGGTTCTCAAACAGACCACCAATTTCCCACATGATCCATTTCGACATGCCGTTAATACGCAGAGCCAAGCTGACCGCAATCGCGATTGCACCCACGGTGATTGCGCTATCTAGCCATAGGTAGATAGAGATACCCGCAATGCTGAACACCAATAGATAGTTAGCGAATTCCACGCAGATGTTGAAGCCGGTTACCAAGCGCATTTGGCGGTGCACAGTATCTAGGAAGCCTTCCATGCCTTCTTCGGCGTATTCGGTTTCTCTTTTACTGTGTGAGAACAATTTCACCGTCGCGATGTTGGTGTAGCTATCAACAATACGACCTGTCATCAGTGAACGAGCATCCGCTTGCTCTGAAGACACGTCTTTTAGCTTTGGCACGAAGTGCAGTTGAATACCGATGTAAACGAATAGCCAAATCAGCATCGGAGCCATCAAGCGCCAATCTGATTCAGCAAGCATGAACAGCATCGCCGTGAAGTAAACCGTCACGTAGACAAACACATCGACCATCTTGGTCACAGTTTCGCGCACTGCAAGCGAGGTTTGCATCACTTTGGTCGCGACACGTCCGGCGAAGTCATCTTGATAGAAGGACAGGCTTTGCTTCAAAAGGTAGCGGTGTGCTAACCAACGAATCGACATTGGGTAGTTGCCCAGCAAAGTTTGGTGAAGCAATAGCGAGTAAACACTGATCAAGATTGGCATCACAACCAACAGCAGAATACCGAGCCCCATCAATGTCGATTCGTTGTCTGCTAAGAAAGTGTCTGGGTTGCTTGTTGATAGCCAGTCGACCAATTGCCCCATGTAACCGAACAGCGCGACTTCGATGATCGCGATGGTCATGCTCATTAGGCCGAGCAAGATTAACGGTTTTTCAAAACCTCGAGTGTAATGGCGGCAGAATGCCAGTATTCCAGTAGGAGGTTGTATCGGCTCTCCCTTTGGAAAGGCTTCAGTAAAGCCTTCAAATTTCTTGTACATAGATTTCCCTTTATAAACTAGTGCATCTATAAGCGACTGCATCGTTGGTGCAGCTTTGTTTTTATGGTCTTGATTCGAAATTTAACTGTCTTAGTTTGAAATTATATAAGCGCCCATGGGTTCTTATCAGTATTAAGTCATTCGATGGATTTTGTTCTAGCGCCTATTTAGGCACTTGGCTTTAAAACACTAAAACTTTGTCTAAGCGATACAGGAAAGGTCCAAAGAGTGTCTTTCATGACGCTTATTTTAGATTGAATTAGACAGGAAAAGTTAAGCTGATTTCAAACGTAATTGATTGTTATGCAACGGTGATAATCCTAACGCTAAATGGATTAAATTGTAATCAAAACTCGTGATGGGCGAGAAAATGGAATCGGAATATTTATCCATAAAGTGACTTAACGAATATGCATACAGTTGGTTCTTTCTGATGTGCTGTTATCTTGCAGTAAAAATTACCGATTAATCTAAGATCTGCAGTAATTGTTTGGGATAAATATTCAAATCAATATTCTTTTCAGTGAATCTTATTGTAACAAGTTGTTTACAATTCTGAAGTAAATAAAAGATAGGGACGGTTGAAATGTTAAACCTACACAAAAAATCACTTCATATTACTAATGTTCAAAACGCCAATTGCGTTGTTATGGTGCCGCCAAAAGAGTTTAAATTTAACGAAGAAACAGCACGTGATAACGAATTTCAGCACAGAGTGAATCTGACCGAAGCTGAGGTGAAGGTAGAAACGATGGCCGAATTTAAGGCTATGGTCGCTTCGTTGCGTAAAGAAGGTGTGCAAGTTGTAGAGTTTGATTACCCAGAATTGGGCGTTGAAACGCCGGATGCTGTTTTCCCAAACAACTGGTTTAGTACCTGTAGTGATGGAAGCTTATTCACGTTCCCTATGGCGTGTGAAAACCGTCAGAATGAAGTTAAGCCAAATGCTCTTATTGAAGCGTTAGAAGCGTCGGGTCGCATTGTTAACCATAGCGAGTCTCTAGAGTCTTACATCGCGCAAGGTTCTTATCTAGAGAGCACCGGTGTGATGGTTATCGATCACATCAATAAGACGATTTATGCGGCGCTTTCTCAACGTTGCGACCGTGAAGTATTAGAAGATTATGCGAAGCGTATTGGTTATTCTCGCGTGGTTTCGTTCCAAACTGCGTTACCGTCTGGTCAGCCGATTTACCACACCAATGTGATGATGGCGATTGGTGATAACTTCTGCGTGATCTGTGATGAAGTGATCCCTGAGTTTGAACGTCGCTTTGTGGTGAAATCTCTTGCCAAAGACAAGCAAGTTATCTCGATCTCGATCGATCAGATGAACCGATTCTGCGGCAACATTCTGCAATTGGAAACCGTGAATGGCGATAAGGTAATCGCGATGTCTCAGTCGGCTTACGATGCATTTTCTCCAGCTCAATTAGCTCAGCTTTCGACACACGGCAAGCTGCTGCCATTTAACGTGAAAACGATTGAAGACATTGGTGGTGGTTCGGTGCGATGCATGTTGGGTGAGGTGTTTTTACCAACGCGAGTGAATCGTCTGTAGCAAGTATAGAAAGTATAACAAGCACTCACTTTCAGTAATGAATCTTTGAATACCACTCTTATCGCAGAGTGGTATTTTTGTTTTTATCTATCTTTGTATCGGTCTACCAGAAATAAGAAAACAGTAATAAGAGAACCAGAGCTAGATACACGAGCTAACGCGCACAAAAGTTAACGGAAAACAGCTAACGCAAAAGCTATGAAGCGTCCTTAAAAGCTCTGTGTTCGATGAATTGAGCCGACAGTGCCACGACTTCCTTGGAGTAGACAAGCGCCGTGTGGTTGAGTTTGAGAGCGTAAGTATCCGTTGCCCCTCTCAGGTTTGCGTCTTCGAGTGTGACTGTGCCATCCCCCGGATTTTTTCCGAGTACAATACGTCCAACTCCGGCGTCGTAAGTGCCTGTAATCACGCCAATCGGCACATCAATATCGTAGTCACCCAAGCCATCGCTTAAGATCATTTTGCTCGAACCAAATATAAATCCAAGCCCATGATTCGACAGTGTTTTGGCGATGGTTGCCCCATTGTGCGGTGTGCCTGCGGTAATAATACAGGTGTCTGCAAAGTCGGGTTGGTAGAACTTAAAGTAGTGGCGAATCAGCAAGCCACCCAGTGAGTGACCAAAAAAGTAGACTTCATCATATTCATCGAAACGGGCATTAATGAAACGATTGAGACGTTTAGCGGCCGAAGGGAAGCGCAGCGAGTTGTAGGCAAATTTGTGCGTTGTAAAGCCGCGTTTTTTGAAGTTTCTATCCAGATATTGCATGATCAACGCAGGCATATATAGACCATGAATTAAAACTATATGTTTGTTTTCATTATTCATTTTTGTCCTCCGTTTGATGATGTCCCCAGTATATTTAGTCGCAAATCTAAACTCAATAAAACTTGCTACTAATGGGACACAAAGGCAGAGGTGTACGTTATAAACAGGACGTTTGTTATAGATAGAGCGTTCGTTATAGAAAGAATGCGCGTTATAGACAAATAGTGCGCTATCGACAAAGAGTGCTTGATGGACAAAAGGCGGGTTAGTCCGATTTCACTCCACCATACACATCAATAGTTAAGCCGCCTTGTTTAGCGTAAGTATTGGGTGTTAGACCGATGGTTTTCTTTAGGTAACGAATCAGGTGCGGTTGGTCGCTAAACCCAAATTGAAAGGCGACGTCCATCCAGTCGATGTCATCCAAATTTCGCTTATACAAATATTCCAACATCGCTTCGAGTTTGTTCATCGATTGGCACTGTTTTAATGTCAGCCCAGTTACCTTGTTGAAGCTTCTTTCCAATGTTCTTTGCGAGCAAAACAGCTTGTCGCCAAGCTCTGCAATCGGTGTCGAACCAAGCACACCCAACACCTTACGTGTCAGTTCGCTGTGCCTATCCGTTTTAGCTGTCGATAGCCAAGGAAGTAGCAAATCATCTAACTGCTGACAGCAGGCCTCAACATGGGTTTGAGCGAGCTTGATCAGTAGCGTTGCATCGGCGTTTGGATTGTTTAGCAAACCTGCGAGATTGACTGGACTAACCCTGTCCAAGCTAGGGTGAGGACTATCTGGGATAACCAATGAATACAAGGCTCCGACATGGAATTTAATGCCCAAGTGAACAAAGGGCTTCGAGTGATCCAATTCGATGGCTTTATGGTGTGGCAGCAGTAGATGGCAACCAACGTCTTGATCGATTTTTTGCTCAATAGTGTAGTGATACGCTTGCTCGCTTGGCGATAAGATCAGGTGTGCTGATGGATCGGGATTGAGTATCGGAAATTGATGAGTTTGAGCGTCGGGCGTCTTTTCAATCAGCCAGTAGCAATCAATGAACTGAGCAACTACAGGGGATTTTGGAGACTGTAACCAATTGATCATTAGACCTTCTATTTCAGATGACTGTCACCTCCAACTATATGTGGATATCGTTGGAGGTGACAGTTTTTATCAGTATCTATTGTTAGAACTTAGTCTTGATGTTTGTTAATCCGAATCAAGGCTAATCAGTTTCCTTTAATTCGCTAAAATTAAACTGCAAGATACGATGCTTTGATGATAACCCAGCGCGTGTGATGGCCTTTTGTGCGCCAATATTACTGCTTTCCGTAGAGCACATAGCTTCTAACCCTTGGCTATTAGCGTGCTGCTTTAGAAAGTTAAGAACACGCGTTGCTAAGCCTTTACCGCGTTCTTGTTGTGCGACAATCATACCTAGGTCGGCAAACTGTGTTTGATGCTCATCGAACTTACGACACTCTCCGGTTGCTAGAACATGGTTATTTTCTATGTAGCCCCATAGCTCTTGGCGAGCAATTAAGTTGCTGTAGTAACCGGTGATCCACTCTTTTGGCGCGCCAATCGCTGATGAAGCAAACTCAACGAACTGCTCCAGTTGTTCTTCTGTCGCGAGGCTCATCTCTATCTCTTCAATGCGGTCTGAATCACAATCAGATCTGGCTTGAGAGTTTTGGCGGTACATCATCGCATTCACTTTAAATGACTCTGTGTTGTCGACACACAGTGATAAATATTGTGGCTCAGCCGTACTCACGAATGCGCCTTTCACATTACCAATCACAGAGCTGTTGTTCTCTACGATTAAGGGGAACAAGTCTTCAATATGAGTACTGGCTGTTGGTGCTAGGTAGAACTGAAGTAAGTAGCCTTCGCCATTCAACACGCAATAACCGACAAGATTACCGTTTTCGTAAAAACCAAAATGGTCAGACATTGGCACAAAGCCAAAATGCCACATGCCATCGAGTGGTGCTGTTGATTCGGTAAAGTAAGCCGTTTGAAGTTCGCTTAGGTCACTAAGTGTTGAGATTTTTTTGATGTCTAACATCGCTTGAATTCCTGCTGTTTTGATTCGGTAGAGTGCGTGGTCGTCATCTTGTTCTCAGGTACGTCAATTGACGATGAGATAATTGATTAGCTGAGCCACGTTTCAATAACAGCAATTGTAGGCGACGGCTTGAGGCCGGTATTGAATAAAAACGACAGTTTTGAAAGGTGTGTGGGTGTTAACAGAAGAGCTGATGTTAATTGAAAGAGGGCAAGATATTTTGCCCTCTGCTGAACTTATTGATTGGGACGTTGAATAGGGCGCATTACTTTCCTGAGTCTTCAGCTTTGATGAGTTTTGTATCGACAGTTTCACTCTTTAACTCAGGCTCAACTAATACCTTTATCACGCCTTTTTGTAGGATCAGGTTATTAGGGTAGGTGATGATGTTGCCCGAACTGTGTCGAAGAATAACGTGGAACATGGTGATATCGATGATCACACCGCTGATGTCTTCGTCTTTCTCCGCGACTCTTACTCTGTCGCCAATGCGATAAGGGAATACGAAAAATATTAGTACACTGGCTGTGAGGTTACTTAGAATCGACCATTGCGCGAATAAAGCGACACCCAGCACCGCAAATATGGATGATAAAAACAGCGAAATATCACCAAAACCCAAGTTAAGAACAATCGTAAACACAGCGATGAAGAGTAGAAACAGAACGATATTGAAACACTTAATCACGAACTGCTTTCGCTTCAATTCGACGCGCTTATTTTCCGCTAATGTTTCTATCCAGTTTTTCCCCAAGCGTTTTATCACCCAATAAACAGTGATAAGAAGTAAACCTAAACCCACTTGTTTAAGCCACATATTGGATTGCAAAAACTCAACCATTAAATAAACCTCAATTTTTTCAAAATAATGACCTCTGCCGCTATGACCACGAGCAGCCCAACGCAAAATAGTGGGAATGCTATTGGGTTATCTGTTCCGGGTATTCCTGCAATATTGACACCCAGCAAACCGGTGAAAAACCCAGCAGGGAGGAAAATACCCGCAATGATAGAAAATAGGTACGTATTTCTATTCATTTTTTCAGCTTGTTGCTGACTTAGGCTCGCTAAAAATACATTAATTTGTTCGATGTAAAACTCAACAGACTCATTAATTCTCAGGATGGTATCAAGGCTGTTCTTTATATGACTGTTGTGCTTACTCAATGGTGTAGGCAGGTCACTCATTAAGTCCTCAAAAACGTATTTCTGTGGCTTCAAATAGCGCCTTAGTCTAAGTAGCCTTGAATGCAGAGCGTTAATGGATCTTATGTCGATATTGGATTTAGATTCTAACTCGTCAATCAAGAGTTCGACGGGTACTAGGAAGGTTGAAATACTGTGGTTGATTCCACGTATCATGCCCAGTAATACATCAGGTAATGATGTCGGGCCTTGGTTTTGTTTGAGATCAGATATCAGATTACTGACCGCTTTTGAAGGAACTTTGCGTGTCGATATTAAAGTGCCTTTGTACCATAAGATGCGTAGGCTAAGCATGTCGTCAGGGTTAGCACCTTCGTTTAGATTAATCCCTCGCAGAATCATCAAAAAACAGTCGTGGCCAAACTGTTCGAACCGAGGACGGGTGTCATCGGTGAGTAATGAATCGATGATGGCATTTGGAACCGTATTACTGTGGAGCCATTCTCTCAAACCGTCAGCATCTCTTTGGCAGTGATACCAAGTTGATTGCTCGAATGAGGCTGGGCTGGTGGTGTGTTCATGTGCCACACCCTCAGAAAATTGCCAGCTTGAAATTATGAAAGCGTCCATTCATTTGTCCTTAATGATATGACGTAAACATTGATATTGTGGCGCCATTCAGGTGCCGTATTGAACTGAGCTTAATCTTGGTAAGTTCAATGAGCGATGTGAGTGAGATAAAGTCTAATAAGACAGGTTGGTCTTTGGAGCACGACGGACTCTTCCATTATTGTCTCTATTAAATGTAGCTCATTGTTTCGTCGTTATAAATTAGCACTCTGGCTCCATGTTAGCGACGAAAAAAAAGAAAAGACCGAGGTCTTTTCTTTTTAGGAGAAGTTGAGGAGAGCTTGTTCAGGCAACTCGAGTTTTCCGATGGTTTACATAAGCAAAAGCACTACCGACACGCAGCAAAAATGTCTTGGTTCTCTCGATATTCTTTGGTTTGTACATCCATCAGGCCGAGTAAAGAGTCGAACAGGTTGTCTTGGGAGAAGCTCTGTTCTTTGCCTGCCTTTCTTAAGCAGGTCTGGTTTATCCCTTTCTGCTCGGCGAAACCATCAGACATCCACATGATCATAGGCACATGGGTTTGCTCTTTCGGTGCCAATGAATAAGGCATGCCGTGTAAGTAGATGCCATTTTCTCCCAATGATTCTCCGTGATCGGAAATGTACATCAGCGCGACATTGTACTTATCGGTGAGTTTCTCTAGTTTCTGAATAGCCTGTGATAGAAAGAAATCTGTGTACAAGATGGTGTTGTCGTAGGTGTTTACCACTTCCTCTTTGGTGCAGTTTTCGATATCTGCACGAGCGCAATCAGGCGTAAATTTCTTATGTTCTTCTGGATAACGCTCAAAGTACGTTGGGCCGTGAGATCCCGAAATATGATAGAAAATGATGCTATCTTGCTTAAGATCTTGAGTGTCTTGTTCGAAGTTCTCTAGCATCGCTGTGTCATAGCACACATCGTTATTACACAGCGGGTCGCTGTCTTTGGCGACGAGAGTCATCTCTTTGATTCGATGTGCGACCGCCTTGTCTCCACCATCGTGCTCTCGCCAGATAGAGTGAATGCCCGCGCGGTTCATAATGTCGACCACGTTATCTTGGTTGTAGGCTTTGTCGCGATCGTAGTTGCTGCGATTCATGTTAGAAAACATACACGGCACAGAAACCGCAGTGGCTGTTCCGCATGACTGAACATCAGAGAAAAAGATCGGACTATAGGGTTTGGTATGAGCATTGGTTTCTTTCTCATAGCCATAATATTGGTAGTTATATACACGTGCTGTTTCACCAAGAACAAACACCAATAAGGTTGGTTTTTCAGCTTGTTTAGCTTCTGGTTTTAGCTGCGCATCTAAGCCGATTTCTTGGTAAGGAATCGGTTCTTTGATGTAAGTATTGTTGATGTATTTTGCGGTTGAAGCGACGTATTCGGTTGGAATGATCATCTTTTTAAGATGAGAGTTATTACGACCAATCGACACATAATCTTTGTAAAACAACCCGGCAATGATGGCAATGACGATCAACGAAGAGAGTAATCCAATCGCCTTCCAAATAGCAAAATCTTTCCAAGATTCTCTTTCAAGATCCGTAAATAAAAGCAGCAGTGACGGAACTCCTCCCATTAGAACAAACCATAAAATAGAATAGCTGCTTAGGTAGCTAGCAGCCTCTCCGCTGTTGGTTTCGAAGACGTTTTCTATCATTCCATAATCTACAAAAATGCCGTAGTTGAACATGCTGTAGCTGACTAAAGAGGAAGTAAGTAGTAACAAGATAAAAAAAGCTTTGGCGAATATCGGCCAGTTGAATACTTGAAAGATAAAGTTGAATGCGGCGAGAAAGAAAAATGGGATCGAGATGATAAACCCAATGCTTTCGGCTTGTGAGGCACTAAGAATATTGAACAGTTCGCGTGAGATAGGCAAGTTAATGACAAGCAGGTAATACACTGCCAAAACGAAAGGGAGTTTGTTTATCGACATGTTTAAGCGTGGTAGATTCATAGGTCTTGTCTTCCTGTGTCACTTATCCCTTTATTTTAGTCTCGCTACCAAGAAAGCTCTAATATCAATGCATAAAGCTCAAATAGAAGGCGCTGAGCGATAAACTGGCTAAAGTGAAATGACGCTAAGGTGTGTAGATACAAAAAATTCACTTTACTGAGTGACCTTCATGACAAGGTGGAACAGCAAAGTGAATTAGTATGTTCAGCTTATTCTATGTGGTTCAATCACATTAGAAGTTGTATGAGCCACCGAAGCTAATGCTGCTGAATGCTAGTGTTTTGTCTTCTTTCTTAGATCCGTAATCGTTCTCTACGCTTACTGCATCTGCTTGCGAAATCAGACGCAATGTTAGGTGTTCGATTGGCGTGTATTCGACACCAACACCAAAGTGGAAACCCGTACCGCTATCGTCTGCATACTGAGCTGCGGTATTTGCGTTTAGGTCAACAGAGCTTAAACCAGCCAAAACGAATGGGCGGATTGTGTTGTCGAATGTGTAACCAAGATTTGCTGACAAAGAAACAGACGTTGGAGACAGTTTTTCAGTCCCTTTTTTGTAGTCTGCGTAATCGTTGTAGCCAAGTTCAACACCTACGATGCGGTTGAATTGATAGCCGCCATATAAGTTGTAGCCCATACCGTCTGAATCTAAACTGCCTTGACCATCGGTGTCAGAATCTTGGTATATGCCAAGACCGCCACCAATGTACGCACCGCCGTCAGTACCTGCTGCTAAAGCAGGAAGAGAAACTGCGCTGATTAAACCCAGTGCTAATGCTGATTTTGTTAACTTGTTCATCTTTGTTACTCACTCTGTCATGTCTTCAAATGTGATTGTCGGTTACTGTCGATTTTTATTAGTTGTTGGCTCGTCGCCTCTCGACCGTTGTGACAATTATCCCTGAGTCTTTTGCTCATTACTGTATGGCTTTGTAAGCTGAATCGTTACATAGATACAAAAATTCACTTTACTGTGCTGCCTTATCAACGAGCAGAGTAGCAAAGTGAATTTGAGCTACTTACTTACGACGTAGTCGTTTGGGGTGAATATTAGAAGTCGTATGAACCACCGAAGCTCACACTGTTGAACGCTAGAGTGTGGTCGTCAGTTGAGATCGTAGAGCCACTAATTTGATAAGAGTCTTCTACGCTTACTGCGTCTGCTTGCGAAATCAGGCGAAGTGTTAAGTGCTCAACCGGTGTGTATTCAACACCAACACCAAAGTGGAAGCCGGTGCCGCTATCATCATTGTAGCCAGCGCCGCTGTTCGCGTTGAGGTCTACGGAACTCAAGCCAGCTAGTACAAATGGGCGAATGGTGTTGTTGAACGTGTAACCGACATTTGCTGATACAGAGATAGACGTTGGTGAAAGCTTGTCTGTGCTGTTCTTGTAATCTGCATAGTCGTTGTAGCCAAGTTCCACACCAACGATACGGTTGAATTGGTAACCGCCGTATAGGTTGTAGCCCATGCCGTCTGAATCCAGACTTGGTGCTCCATCCGTATCGGAACCTTGATAGGCACTAAGTCCGCCACCTACGTATGCGCCACCATCGATACCTGCTGCAAAAGTTGGAAGTGAAACTAAACCGATTAAGCCGAGTGCTAATGCTGATTTTTTCATGATAATACCTTGTTTACTCATCCTGTGATGCAAATCACGGTATCTCTGATGATTGATTTATAAAACCCTCACAAATGAAACCTATTTTTTCATTGATAACGTGATTACCTGCGCCCCTTGATTTATCAAGAGCTAATGAAATATTTGTTGGTTATATTGTTTATAAATAAAATTCATATATTGACAAATGGTTAAATTTGCTAAATAAAACGATGTTTTTTAAACTTATAGGTAAGGCTATTTTTTCTAACTGTTTGAAAAATAGCGAATAACTAATTGTCTATTTGTTTTATTGTAGTATTTATTTGGTGTTTATTGAGAGCAAAGCAGTACGCTGATTCTAATCATGACAAGGAGAGTTGGATGTTAAACCGAGCAAATACAGGTTTGGTGGTTGTGGACGTACAAGGCAAGCTCGCACGCCTTGTTGATGAGAGCGATACGCTGATTGCTAATTGCGGAAAGTTAGCTCAAGGAGCGCAGGTTTTGGGTCTGCCAATTGTTAGCTTGGAGCAGAATCCTGAGAAGTTAGGTGCTACGGTCGACGAGCTGAATGACCTGCTGAGCGATGCTAAGCCGATACCAAAATTTACGTTCAACGCGTGTAACGAGCCTAAGTTTGTTGAGGCGGTGCAAGCCAAGGACGTGGATACTTGGTTAGTGTGTGGTATTGAGGCTCACATTTGTGTTTATCAAACCACAATGGGGTTGTTGGAACTTGGGTACAATGTTCAGGTAGTTGGTGACTGTATTAGCTCACGAACGGCGCTCAACAAGGATCTGGCAATCCGCCGATTAACGGATGCTGGTATCGAAATCACAGGATTGGAAATGAGCTTATACGAACTGGTAAAGGACTGCCGCGCGCGTGAATTTAAGCTCATTCTATCCTTGATTCGTTAATCACCGAGAGGCTGTCGGTCGCCACCGCCTCGGTAGGAATCTAACGCAACCTTCAAACGACGCAGCTTGTCGCGAGAACGGTTCTTATGATTGACAGCAATCCCCATAGAAAGCACATCCACTAACGCCAACATAGCGTAGCGAGAAGCCGACGGCTTGTAGATGAAGTCGGTTTCCATATGCTTGATGGGTAACAAGATATCGGCAATTTTTGCTAGCGGTGTATCTTGTGGGGTAATCGCAATGATCTTAAGTCCGTACTGCTTAGCCAGCTCTGCCGTTTCTGTGATCACTGGTGTAAAGCCAGTCGCAGAGATCATCACCATTACGTCATTAGCATCTGCCGTGGCAGCAACCATACGTGACATCAAGCCATCGTTGTACGACACCACTGGGTAGCCTAAACGAAACAGTCGATGTTGCAGCTCTTGAGAAGCAATGGTTGAACCACCACCCATACCAATAGCAATGATCTGTCTGGCGTTATGCAGCCAGCTGACTGCGGTTTCAACGTCTTGCTCTTTGAACAGAGTGCGGTTGATGTCTAGGCTCTGCTTGATCGATTCGTAGATACCTTGATAACCCGTTTGGTCAACAGGCTCGAGGATAAAGCGCTGACCAACGGTTAGCGTCTGAGCCAACTTAATCTTCATATCACGTACGTTGCTGCAGCCGATCGCCTTAGCAAAACGTGTGATGGTGGCTTCACTCACTTGCGCACCTTCGGCTAGCTCTGTGATGCTGGCATTGGCAGCAAAATCAATGTCGTCCATGATCAACTTGGCGACTTTCTTTTCTGCATCACGAAGAACAGGGAAACGCTCTGTTATCTGTGAAATGATATCTACTTCTAAACTCAAGAATCCTGATCCTTTGTTGATGGGGCTATTTGCTAATACCTAGTCATTGGTCGCTAAAGCTTAGCCCCGTTAGTATATCTTATTGTTTCGCTGATTCTAGCTTATTGAAAAATTGAACTAGAAGCAGGTTTCTACCCATTTGGTCACCTGATGTTCGTCATCGCTGATGGCAATGTAGCGCCATTTGTCGAAGGTTAAACACGGGTGTGAGGTCGAGAAAGCTATCATGTCGCCCACTTCAATCTCAGAAGAACCGTCAGTTTCAACAAAAGTATGTTGATCCATCACGGCAGTAGAGGTTAAGCCTTTCACTGAGATAGCTTTGCCATTGCGATAGCCGCGCTCGGCAATCGGTAAACCCGCATCAAAGGCCACATCACGCTTGCCTAGCCCAACCACTAACTTGGTTGGCTCCGGACGAGAGATTACATACGCCCATACCTCAAGTGCCGATTCTAAATCGCCACCCAATTCGCACGCGTAGCCTTGGTTTACTTGAGCGCGTTGCAACACCTTGCTTTGTGCGTCTAGGTAAATGCCTGTGTCGTGAATGGCATAGCAGCCCGGGCGGATGATCGCCAAATAATCAGTTAGGTTCGCCAAGCATTCTGCCACCACATCATACCAAGCCGAGCCTGCGCCAGTGATAATAGGTTGCCCTGCAATTAGCCCATCTGATACGAGGCTTTCGACTGAAGTGAGTGCCTGATTTAAGAAGGTACGAATATCTTGTTCTGCATTGTCACCGTGAATTACACCTTCATACACCTCAATACCTGCCAGCGAAAGGGCTGGTGTGTCTTGGATGGTTTGAGCCAGTTCTAGAACTTCTTGTGGTGAACGACAACCACAGCGACCGCCCGGTACACCAAATTCGATCAGTACCTTTAGCGTCTGCTTTGTATTGGTGAAATATTGGTTAAGTTGCTGCACGTTTACCGATGAATCTACACAACAGTAAAAATCGACATCAAATTCGCGAATAAGCTGTTCGATGATCGCCATGTTGGCTTTACCCACCAATTGGTTTGCCATGATGATTCGTTTCGCACCTACCATAGCCGCAATTTCGGCTTGTGCAGGTGTTGCTACTGTTATGCCCCAAGCGCCATTTTCTAGCTGTTGGCGGAAAAAATCAGGTGTCATGGAGGTTTTGCCATGTGGCGACAATTTAACCTGATGGTGATCGGCGAATGATTGCATCCAATTCAGGTTATTGGTTAAGGCGGATTGTTTGATAATTGCTACCGGGAGCGAAATGTCTTCATCAACCAGTCGGTAAATACCGTTCTCAGATTGTGATATTGCTCTCCCTTTTTGGCCTTTTTCAGTCAAGACAAAACTATCGTTTTGATACTTTATAACATCTTTATGTGCAGGGTTATGTTTCATTGCTGATTCCTAACATGATTTAAGTTGTTGTTATTTAATGTTTAAATATATCCACAATCTGTTTTGTGGTAGAAACTATCACACAAATTAAAATATTATGTGTGTTTTGTCACTGAAAATAATCGGCTGAATTTCTAATATAGCTCCATCAACACAGTGGATTGAGAGAGTGAAAAATGTTGTTCGATACGATAATTAAAAATGTAGAGGTGTTTGATGGCACCGGCGAACAATCGTTTTGTGCCGATGTAGCAATCCGAGATGGAAAAATAGCCGAAATTGGTCAAATCGATCACGAAGATTGTGGTCAGTTGGTTGAGGGAGCAGGCTTAGCATTGGCTCCTGGATTTATCGATGTACATACACATGACGATACCAACGTAATTCGTTACCCAGACTGCCTGCCTAAGATCAGCCAAGGTGTCACAACCGTGATTGTTGGTAACTGTGGTATCAGCGCATCACCAACCGTTTTGGCTGGCGATCCACCTGACCCAATGAATCTTTTAGGCGCACAAGCTGACTTTAAATACCCAACTTTCGCCGCGTATGCACAAGCGGTAGAGCAAGCTCAACCCGCAGTAAACGTTGCCGCGTTAGTCGGCCATACGACATTGCGTAACCAAGTGATGGACGACCTGCAGCGCACTGCAAGCGAAGACGAAATCGCAGCGATGCAAACCAACCTTGATTTAGCGATGGCGCAAGGCGCATTAGGTTTGAGCTCGGGTTTGGCTTACGCAAGCGCGAAACAAGCGAATGCCAACGAAGTGATGCAGTTAGCGAAAGTGCTTTCTGGTCACGGCGGCATCTATACCACGCATATGCGTACCGAATTTGAAGAGATCTTAAGCGCGATGGAAGAGGCGTTTGAGACAGGACAATACGCGAAAGTGCCTGTTGTTATCTCCCACCTAAAATGTGCAGGTGCGGGCAATTGGGGTAGAACCGTTGAAGTACTCGACTTAATGGACAAGGTTTCTGAGCACCAAGATGTGTCTTGCGACTGTTACCCATACTCAGCGAGTTCTTCGACATTAGATTTGAAACAAGTGACCGACGATTTTGACATCTTCATCACTTGGTCTGAAGCAAAACCAGAACATGCAGGCAAAACGCTTAAGCAGATTGCTGATGAAATGAATCTCTCCCTGATGGACGCAGCAAAAGCGCTTCAACCAGCGGGCGCGGTTTATCACTGCATGGATGAGAACGACGTAAAGCGCGTATTGAAATACAAACTGACCATGGTCGGTTCAGACGGTTTACCAAATGACCCGCATCCACACCCAAGATTGTGGGGCACCTTCCCGAAAGTGCTAGGTCACTATTGCCGAGACGAAAAACTGTTCTCGTTGCCAGAAGCGATTCACAAGATGACCGGAATGTCGGCGCAGCGTTACAACTTAGCGGGCCGAGGCGAAGTTCGCTGTGGTGCCTTTGCTGATTTAGTTTTATTTGATCCAAAGAATATTAAAGACACAGCAACATTTGAAAATCCTATTTCAGTTGCTGAAGGAATAGAAAGTGTATTTGTAAATGGTGAGTTAACTTACCAGCAAGGAAAAGTAAGAAATAATCGTTCAGGCGTTTTTATTTACCGAAACTAGAGTTTATATTATTTATTAAATTCAGGTTATTATAAAAACGGCGAATTAATTTAAATATATTGGAATAGAAACTGTTTTATCTATAAACCCAATAGTATCTATAAATAAGTGGAGTTAAAAAATGACTATTAAACGTTACGGTGTTGAAGGCGGTACAGGTACAGGCGGACAACATTTACCATTTGCACGTGCAACTGAAGCAGGTGGTTTCCTATACGTTTCTGGCCAGACACCGATGACAGATGGTGAAGTGGTTGAGGGTGGCATTGTTGACCAGTCTCGCCTAGCGATCCAAAACTGTGTCGATATCATGACTGAAGCGGGCTACGGCCTAGAAAACGTAATACACGTAAAGGTTGTGCTAACGGATTCTCGTTACTTCCAATCTTTTAATAAGGTATTCAAAGAGTTCTTCGGTGCTAACCCACCGGCCCGTATCTGCATGGTTTGCGACTTAGTTGTAGACGTGAAGGTTGAAGTAGATGTGACTTGCTACCGCGCCGATCGCGGATAGTAATAACCTAATCACAATTACCTACTTAGAGAGTATTAGGGGTTAGTCATCCCTGTTATTATCCTTTAATACTCTCACCCTACATTTATAAAAATTACTTTAATTAAAAAATATAGAATCAATAAAGTAATTATATGAAATATAAAATGAATGAATCATAAATAAAGTTCAGGAATGAACTCAATATTTCACTGAGAGGTGTCAAATGAACAGCACACTTTTTCTTACAGGCTTCGGCGTGTACGTATTATTTTTAATTTGGTTAGGCTGGTTTGTCTCGCGTAATCAAAAATCTGGCGAAGATTTCTTATTAGGTGGCCGTGGCCTACCTATGTTCTTAGTACTTGGCACAACAGTAGCGACGATGGTCGGTACGGGTTCAAGTATGGGTGCGGTTGGCTTCGGCTACGCAAATGGCTGGGCAGGTGCTCTGTACGGCATTGGTGGTGCGATAGGCATCCTATTACTTGCACTTTGGTTTGCTCCGGTTCGTAAATTGAATTTCATGACCATGAGTGAAGAACTGGCTTACTATGTTGGCGCTAACCGCATCGTGAAAAACGTTGTAGGTGTACTGATCTTTGTCGCTTCAATTGGTTGGTTAGGCGCCCACATTCTAGGTGGCGGCATGTACTTAGCGTGGATTGCAGACATCGATCTCAACCTAGCGAAAATCATTATTGCAGCGGCATTCACTATTTACGTGGTGATCGGTGGTTACACCGCGGTTGTCTGGACCGATACCATTCAAGCTATCATTCTTTTTGCTGGCTTCATCTTGATGGCGGTAATGTCAGTTGATTACATCGGCGGCATGGATAACCTTTACGCTGCAATGGATCCTGCTGCTACAAGCTTTTTAGCAATCGATAAACTGGGTCTTTTGCCTGCTGTTTCTCTGGCTGTGGTTATTGGTGTAGGTGTACTGGCGACGCCTTCATTCCGTCAGCGTATCTACTCAGGTAAAGACGTATCAACTGTTCGTCGCTCATTTGTTGCATCGGGTGTGTTGTACCTTTTCTTCTCAATCATCCCTGCAATCATCGGTATGGCAGCACATGCCATTGACCCAACATTGGATAACGCGAACTACTCGTTCCCTTACGTAGCTGCAACGGTCCTTCCGGTTGGCGTTGGCATGATTGTTCTTATCGCGGGTCTTTCTGCAACGATGTCGAGCGCAAGCTCAGATGCGATAGCCGGTGTTTCTATCCTACTTCGTGATGTTTACGTGATGTTCACGGGCCGCGTACCAAACAAAGAGTCAATGGTGAACTATTCTCGCTTGGCACTGATTGTGGTGATTGGTTTTGCACTGTTGTTCGCACTAACGTCAAACGACATCATTGGCTACATCACGAAAATGATTTCAACCGTAATGTCGGGAATGTTTGTGTGCGGTATGTTGGGTCGATTCTGGAAACGTTATAACTGGCAGGGTGCGCTTGCTACTCTAGCGGGTGCATCTGTGGCTTCATTTGTTGTAATGCTAAACGCAGACTACACGGCTTTCTGGGGTAACCCTGTGATTCCTTCTTGTCTAGTGGCCCTAACGGCTGGTGTGGTTGTGAGCCTATGTACTCCGGCTAACCAAGTGACACCTGAAATGGCGAAAGCAATTCTTGATGACGAGCGCGCTCTGATGGAGATGGAATTGTCAGACTCAGGTGTGCTTGAAGAAGACGCGTCTTCTCAACGTCCTGCAAATCAAACAAGCTAATCTAAAACGCTCCACAGCTAACTAGTACAACAAACTTAGTACAACAAGCTGTGGAGTGGTTTAGCTAGCTCAGGCTCTGCTTCTCGGTAGAGCCTTCTTCCCCATTTATCTCTCTATTTTAGGATCTGCTATGCCTGCATCATCTAACTTCAATATTGCTTTTTTTGGCGAGTGCATGGTCGAAATCAGCGGCTCTCCATTAACCAAAAAATTCGGCGGTGACACGCTCAATACCGCACTTTACCTTTCTCGCTTAACCTATCATCAAAATCTCTCTGTTCATTACGCTACTGGACTTGGTAGCGATGAACTGTCTCAGAACATGCTTGATAACTGGCAGCTAGAGGGTATTCAAACCAATTTCGTTGAACGCATCCCAAACAAGCTTCCTGGGCTCTACATGGTCGAAACCGACGAGACAGGCGAGCGACACTTTCACTATTGGCGCAACGATGCGGCAGTAAAATCTTACTTTCAAATCGATAACTTAAACAAGCAAGCCGACAACCTGAATAAGCTTGAAATCGCTCTGACAGAGAAGCAAGTCGACGCGGTTTACATCAGCGGTATCAGTATCGCGATCTTGGATGATGTCTCTCGCGAGCGTTTATTCAAAGCCATTAGCGTGTTCTCAAATCAAGGTGGCAAGGTGGTTTTTGATAACAACTATCGCCCGCAACTTTGGAGCACCGATCAAGCTCAACATTGGTATGCCAAGTTACTGCCGCTGGTGGACATCGCTTTGATTACCGAAGACGACGACCTGCTGGTTTGGGGTAACTCAGAGAGCGTTCAACAACGCTGCCTTCGTTTGGGGTGCCAAGAGATCGTCATCAAACGTGGCTGCGAGCCATGCAAGGTTGTTCAAGTTGAACAGGGCAACATTATTGAGAATTATGTCTCAGCGACTCGTGTTTCTAACGTGGTCGACACCTGTGCTGCGGGCGATTCATTCGCTGCGGGCTATTTAGCTGCGCGTCTTACTGGCGAGAGCGCCACTGACGCAGCCGAACTTGGCCACCAACTGGCTTCCATCGTTATTCAATACTCTGGCGCGATCATCCCCGTGAGCGCTATGAGCCAACTGATTAAAAAATAAAATAAAAAGCGAAATTATTATGTCTCAAGAAATGATCAACAAACTTAAGCAGTTCAAAGTTATTCCTGTTATCCAAATCAACAAGGTTGAACACGCGATTCCACTGGCAAAAGTGTTAGTAGAAAACGGCCTGCCCGTTGCTGAAGTGACATTCCGCACTGAAGCGGCAGCAGACGCGATTCGTGCAATGCGCGATGCGTACCCAGAGATGTGTATCGGTGCCGGCACAGTATTAACGCCTGCGCAGATCGACCTTGCAAAAGAGTCGGGCAGCGAATTCATCGTGGCTCCGGGCCTGAATCCAAACACCGTAAAACGCTGCCAAGAAATCGGCATGCCAATCGTTCCGGGTGTAAACAACCCAAGCCAAGTTGAGCAAGCGCTGGAACTGGGCCTTAACTTCTTGAAGTTCTTCCCTGCAGAAGCATCTGGTGGCATCAACATGGTGAAGTCTCTGCTAGCGCCATATGTTGATGTGTCTTTAATGCCAACGGGCGGTATCGGTAAACACAACGTGAATGACTACTTAGCAGTGGATCGCGTGGTGTGCTGTGGTGGTACTTGGATGGTGTCGCCAAAGATGATCGAGAACGAGCAATGGGATGAGATTGCAGTATTGGTTCGTGAAGCGGTCGCTCTTGTTAACGAGCAATAAGCTTTTGAACTAGCGATAACAAGCTTTCGAATTAGATATAACGAGCAACAGCAGTGGCTGATGGTTCTGTTTTGTGAATCGCCTCCGATAAACAAAACAGAACCATATTTATATAGGAAAACTAATAATGAAAAAAACTATATTATCCCTATTGATTTCAGGTTCAGTAGTGTCCCCAATGGCGTTAGCAATGGCTCCAAATACCGATCTAAATTTAATGCCGTACCCACAAACGGTCGAGCTGCAAGCTGGGCAAGTTAAGGTCGACGGTAACTTCAAGGTTTACATCAAAGGCTTTAATTCTGATCGTGTTGAATACACGGCGAAACGCTTTATTGATCGCCTTGAGCGCCAGACGGGTGTGCCGATTCTAAATTGGCAGGTTGATAGCGAAGACCAAGCGAACCTGATCATAGATATCGACGCAGCACCAAAGTCTGAAATACAAAATATCGACTCTGTAGAGTCCTACAAAATTACCACTCAGGGTGAACAAATCACGCTGAGCTCTCCAAGCCCATACGGCACTATTCACGGCATCGAAACCCTTTTACAGCTCGTTGAAACGACAGCGACTGGCTACCATATTCCTGCTGTAACCATTGTCGATGAGCCTCGTTTCCGCTGGCGTGGTGTTTCTTACGATACTTCACGTCACTTCATTGAATTCGATGTGCTGATTCGTCAGTTAGATGCGATGGCGTCGGCGAAGATGAACGTGTTCCATTGGCATTTTTGGGACGACCAAGGCATTCGCATTCAAACCGAATCATGGCCGCGTTTGTGGTCTGAAACCGCTGATGGTAATTACTACACCAAAGACCAAGTTCGCTACTTAGTTGAATACGCGCGTAATCTTGGTATTCGTGTGATTCCAGAGGTGTCTCTTCCGGGTCACTCTTCTGCGGTTGCTCACGCTTACCCGCGTTTGATGTCGGGCGGTGAAGGGAAAAACTACGAGCAAGAAAGAGGGTGGGGCGTGTTTGAGCCGCTCATGGACCCACTGAACCCAGAAGTCTACGAGATGCTAGGTGACGTGTTTGATGAAGTGACCGAGCTGTTTCCTGATGAGTACTTCCACATTGGTGGCGATGAGCCGAATTATGCACAGTGGAAAAACAGCGAAAAGCATCAACAGTTCATTGAAGAGAACAATATCGATGGCGAGCGTGGTCTGCAGTCTTACCTCAATGTAAAAGTTGAGAAGATGCTCGAAGAGCGCGGTAAGAAGATGACGGGTTGGGATGAGATTTGGCATAAAGATCTGCCGACTTCGATCGTGATTCAAAGCTGGCAAGGGCACGACAGCATTGGCCGTGCGGCGAAAGAGGGCTACCCAGGTATTCTTTCTACGGGTTATTACCTAGATCAACCTCAGCCGACGAGCTACCACTATCGCAATGACCCAATGCCAAGTGGCATTACTGTTGACGATAAGCTGCACAGTGGCGAAAAGTTCGTCACGTATCAATGGGAGAAGCCACGTTCAAAAGGCGGCCCACGTAAGGGAACACTGACTATCATTGAAGCGAAAGACGGGACTTTCCGCGCATTCAGTGATTACAACGGCAAGTCTCGCGAAGAGATCTTCATCCTTGATTATGTGCCGGGTAAAACCTTTGTCGGCCACTTCGATAACTTCATGTCGTACACAGAATTCAACTTGAATCTGAATCCAAATGGGTTTGCTGAAGGCAGTTACCAACTGGTGGGTAACGTGCGTTGGCCAACCACAGGTGAAGTGATTGCGAGTAGTGATGTTGAAGGCAGTGTGATTCCTGAGCCAAACGGTGGTTACCCTGCGGAGCTCACCGACAAAGAAAAAGAGCTGATTTTAGGCGGTGAGATCACCATGTGGCTAGAAAATAAAGACAGCCACACGGTTGAAAACTACCTATGGCCACGCAGCTATGCGATTGCAGAGCGCTTCTGGTCTGATGCAGAATTGACGGACGAACGCAGCATGTACAAGCGTATGAAAGCGATGGATACATGGTCTGAAGTGTCGGTTGGGTTACGTCACCACGCCGATGCTGATATGTTGTTAAAACGTATTGCGAAAGGCCAAGATATCCACGATCTACGCGTGCTTGCAAAATACACCGAGCCAGCACAGTACTACGCTCGCAACTGGGAAAAGTGGAACTCCACTGAGCCTAAGGGCACTTTATACAGCCAATACGAGCGTCTAAACCGCTTCGTTGATGCGTTGCCAGTGGAAAGCTACGCTGTGTATGAGATGCAAGATTTGGTCAACGACGTTGCGACGGGTAATCAACAAGCGCTTGAGCAACTCGCTCAGCATTATCAACAAGCAAAAGCGGCTGCACTCGCGGCTAAAACTGTCTTCGCTGGCAATGTGTCTTCGGTAGAGACTGTGGTTGTCGCAGAGAAAACGACGGAAGTCGCAGACTTGGCGTTAACCTTGATTGCTAAAGCACAAGCGGGTGAAAAAGTTCGAGCATCAGATGCGAACGCCTATCAAGCGATACTGTCTGAGTCAGCGAAGATCTATGATGAATCAATCATCGCGATTGTTCGTCCGACAGAGCTACTGTTGAAGCAGTTAGCTGAGTAAGCCGTTACGGATTAGCGAATAAGTCACACGCCAATAAGTGAATCAAAACCGCCCTCTGTGGGCGGTTTTTTAGTTTTCGCTTCTCAATCGGGTGCGATTCCTCGCCCAATGTAAGCGACTACTCACTATCACTATTCTGTAGCGTTAACGTGAATGTCATGCCTTGATCTGGGTTGTTCTTGGCTATCAAGGTACCTTGCATATCTCGCACGTTGTTTGCTGTGATTGCCAAGCCTAGACCCAAACCTTCGCCCATCTTTTTGTTGGTATGGAAGGGTTCGAAAATGGTTTCGAGTTGGTCTTCTGACACGCCACAGCCATTATCTTGCACCTTGATGATCACACGTTGTCGATCGGTGTGTGCGCTGATAACAATGGTCGCGAGTGTTTGATTCTGCGTAGCGTCTACAGCGTTTCTGATTAGGTTGCCAAGCACTTGGCGAAGTCGTGCCTCTTCTCCCATCACCATCAAAACATTAGAGGCGACACGCACGCGAATATCGACGTTGTCTAATTCGGCTTGGTGAATTCGTAGGGTTTCTTGCAGTGCGTCGGTGAGTGAAACTGGATAGGGTTTCTCAAGTCTTTTAAAGGCGAACGACTTCAATTGACTGGTCATGTTGGCCATTCTGTCGATGAGGCTCATTACTAAGTCCATGTTCGCTTTCAACATCTTGGTCTCACCTCTTTCCATCAGCAACTGATTACTTGAAAGCAGGGTTTTTAGACCAGTAAGCGGTTGATTCAGCTCATGAGTGATCGCACTCGACATCCGCCCTAATGCGGCAAGTTTGCTTGATTCCACCAATTCTTGCTGCGCATCTTTGAGATCTTGTGTTCGCTCTTCTACCCGCAGTTGCAGTGTTTTATTGGCGTTTTGTACTGCAATTTCTGCTTTCTTACGCTTGCTGATGTCGATTACGGTACACAGGTAATAAGGCGTTGAATGCCAAGGAAATGAGCTAATAGAGAACAGCACAGGGAAGTAGCTGCCATCACTGCGTCTTGCCATGGTTTCGACGCTGGTGATCTCAGCCAGTTCTTGGTGTTGTTCCAAGTTCTTGAGTAGCTGTAACGTGGTTGAATTTGGGTTGCCTGCTTCAAATAACTGCCATGCCTTAATGTTGCTGATCATCGAATCAGAAAGGCAAAAGTAGTTCTTCGCCATCAGGTTAATATCGTGGATATGGCCATGCTTATCGATCAGTACCAGCCCAACGTGGGTTTTATTGATCATTCCAGACAGTCGTTTTTCCGACTCTTCGATGAGCTTTTGGATTCGCAGATTACTGAGCTTTTTCTGACGTCTTTGATAAAGAATAACCAGCAACAGCAGAATGAAAAGACAGCCAACCGCCACACTCCAGCTGATCCAGTTAGTGGTCTGGTTGAGGCTGGTTAATGGCGTCAGGTAGGTTAAACGCCAATTGAGGTCGTCTAACTTGATTGACTGAATCAGATAGTCTTTGCCTTGCAGTCGCCACACGCGAATATGGGTTTGGTCATACAGCTCACGTTTTGTGGCTGTGGGCTGAGAATTGAAGGTGTCATTGAACCAGTCGGCACTCAGCTTGTTGTCACTGGAGAGAAAGAACTGATCGCGAGGGTTCTGAAACAGGACTGCTTCTCCATCGGCAAACCATTGATCGGTTAACAATGACAAATCGATTTGCACCGCGACAATACCCACCACATCAGAGGCCCGATAAACCGGCGCTGCAATGAAGTAATCGGGTGTCACGCCTTTGTTTTTTGTCACTACAGAGATAGCACCACCTTGCTGGTGGATCTTAGAGACAATCGTGCTGGCGTTCTTTTTACTCAGTTTGCTTCTTTCAACACTCGATACCAACAAATCACCTTCGCCAGAAAGCAGATACCAGCCCTTGGTGTTGGCGGCTTTATCCAATTGAATCAGCTGCTTCTTAATGCGTTTTTCTAGGCGGGCTTCACCATCAATGAAACGCACACTGGTTTCATCATTGGTTACTAGGTAGGGCAGATAATAGAAACGTTTCAGGGTTCGCCTTGCTTCAGCAATGTATCCGAGGAAGCGCTGTTCGGCATAGCGTTGGGCTTGTTCGAGCTTCCATTGGCTTATGCCACTTTTGGTGGTTACCTGAACCAAACCAATTAATAAACAGGCACATAGGAACAACCAATATCGATTGTTATTCATCATTGCTGATTAAATCCTTTCAAAATTAGTGACTTGTCCCTTTAAACTAGTGGTTTGACAAGGTTTCTGTTTGCTTTTTAAGCGAATGGAGAGTGAGACAAGTTGAAGCTAACAAACATTATAAAACTGTTAAAGGAGTGTTATTCAAAGTGGGAGCTAGCTCCTTTTCGTCTGCGGGTTTTTTACATACCGTGGGCGACATTATTTAGATGTAAGCGGCGGAACCAAACTATGCAGCGTATAGCTTTGATTGAAGATGATGCAATTGTGCGTCAAGCAACCAGCCAGTGGTTACAATTAGCGGGCTTCGATGTCACCGCATTTGAGGTTGGGCAAGATGCGTTAAACGCGGTAGAGCAGGGTGACTTCCAAACCATCATCACCGACGTTCGTTTACCTGATATAGACGGCGTTGAGTTGCTTGCGCGATTTAAGCAGTTAGTACCTGAGGTGCCTGTCATCTTGATTACGGGGCATGGCGATGTCGATATGGCCGTGAAAGCGTTACAGCAAGGCGCGTATGATTTCATTGAAAAGCCATTCGACCCTGAGCGCCTCTCTCAAACAGTATCTGAAGCGGTCGACAAACATCAAAGTGGCCAAGACAGAAACAGTCGTCAGAACTATCTGGATAACCTGAAGGGCATTGAACAGGTGCTGATTGGTCGCAGCAAAGTGATGTGTGAATTGCGAGAGCAAATACAAAAAGTCGCCTCGATTGATACCAATGTGATCATTTATGGTGAAACTGGCTGCGGTAAAGAGCTGGTCGCTTCTTGTTTGCATGAGTTTAGCCTGCGTAAAACCCATCCGTTTGTACCGCTTAACTGTGGCGCAATCCCAGAAAATCTCTTTGAAAGCGAGCTGTTTGGACACGAAGCCGGAGCGTTTACTGGTGCGGCCAAACGACGCATTGGTAAGCTGGAATTTGCCGACAAAGGCACAGTGTTCCTTGATGAAATAGAAAGTATGCCGCTGTCGATGCAGGTCAAAGTGCTGCGCACCTTGCAAGATAATGTCGTCGAACGCGTGGGTGGTAATCAGCAACAACATGTTGATCTGCGAGTGGTCTCTGCCTCGAAAAGCGATCTACTGAATCACCCCGATTTTCGCCAAGACCTTTTCTATCGTTTGAACGTTGCCCAACTGCATTTACCTCCCCTTAGTGAACGAGAAGACGATGCTTTGATTCTTTTCGAACACTTCACTCAAGAAGCGAACAGTGAAACCCGAGTTGCCAGTGAGGCCGATCGCTATGCCTTGTTGTCGTATGCGTGGCCGGGCAATGTGCGTGAATTGCGCAATGTTGCGATTCGTTTTGCGTTGGATGAAAGCTTAACAGTGGGCGATATCTTGGCGTGTCGCCCCAATTCTGTCACAGAGTCCACAACCGCAGGCATCCCTTTGGCGGTTCAAGTGCAGAGCTTTGAACGGAAAGTGATTCATGATGCGCTAGTGCGTTATCAAGGGCGCATCAATGATGTGATGCAAGATTTGGATTTACCCCGTCGAACATTGAACCAAAAGATGGTGCGTTATGCGTTGAACCGAAGCGATTATGTCGATTCGTAAGTGATGATGAGATTAGAAGTGTTGTCTGGAATCAATGAGCAAAAAATGGCTTATCAGATATTTATCATTTTATAAACATTGATCACGCAAATGTAACACAGTGTGACTTGGCTACCTTTAAACCGATGTTATTCGCGGTTTGGGATAAGCAAAAAATAGCTCATTGATTCGTAGTCAAATAAGCAAAAAATGGCTTACTTTAGGTGGGTTTTTAAATAAAAGCCAATAAAAACAGATAGTTGAAAATTGGCATTGTGCTTGCTATCTAGCAATTGTTGTTAACAAAAATATAACGTGAATAACTCTACATGGAGAGTAATAATGAAATACAACAAGCTAGTTAAAACTTTAGCAATCGCAATGGCCTCTATTGGCCTTATCAGCAATGCCTCAGCTCAAGAAGACCGCAGCTACATTTTAGCGACGGCCTCAACGGGTGGTACTTACTATCCAGTGGGTGTGGCTTTAGCGACATTGAGTAAAGTTAAGCTTGCGCCAAAGCAGCACTTTTCTTTGGCGGCTATCAGCTCTGCGGGCTCGGGTGAGAACGTAAAGTTGTTGAACGAGAACGAAGCTCAGTTCGCTATTCTACAAGGTTTGTATGGTGCTTGGGCTTGGCAGGGTTTAGGGCCATATGAGAAATCTGGCAGACAAACTCAACTGCGTTCAGTTTCCATGTTATGGCAAAACGTAGAACACTTTATTGTGCGTTCAGATCTAGCAAAAACAGGTACGGTAAGCGATCTAGAGAACCTAAACGGTAAGAAATTCTCTATCGGTAAGAAGAACTCTGGGACTGAAAACTCAGGTCGTCAAATCATGCAAGGCTTATCCGTGGACCCAGAACAATTTAAACTCGCCTTTATGGGTTACGGTGGCAGTGCGAGCGCATTACAAAATGGCACAATTGATGGTATGAACACGCCTGCTGGTGTTCCTGTTGGTGCGGTGACGCAAGCCTTTGCAGCACTGGGTGAAGATATTCAAATCTTGTCGTTTACCGATGCACAAATCAAACAAGCGAATGGTGATTACAATATTTGGACCAAGTATGAGATCCCAGCAAACACTTATCCAGGTGTCGATAAACCAATTACTACGATTGCCCAACCTAACTTCCTAGCGGTTCGTGAAGACATTTCTGAAGAAGATGTGTATCAACTGACCAAAGCTATCTATGAAAACCTACCTTTCCTACAAGGTATCCATAAAGCAACCAAAGCAATGGCACTTGAGAAAGGGATCGCAGGTCTGCCTGTTCCTCTTCACCCAGGCGCTGCACGTTATTATCGAGAGATGGGCATCGAGATCCCTTCTGAGTTGATCGTTAACTAGCTTATCTTTTGTCAGGTAACTATTGGTTCGTGAGCTAATGATTTGTCGCGAACTAGCTGTTTGTCATCAACTAACCCCTTCGTGACTTAATTACTTGGTGCACGTTCGCTCAAGAATGTGTTCGTGCACCTCCTCACTTTATGGATTTTCTCTTCGTGTTTGCTGCGGAGAGCAGGAGTTTTCTATGAGCGATTCGCTGCAGCAGGAACTGAAAAAATTTGAACTGCCGACCCGAACGGATTTTCCGTGGGTGGGCAAAGCAATAACGACAATGGGAGTGCTCCTCTCGTTGTTACACATTTGGTTTAACACCTTATCTACCTTGCCTGAGCTTTGGATCTCGGCGACCCACTTCGCTGGCTTTGCGATCATTTGTGCACTTTGGTATCCCGCCCATGTCTCGCTTAAAAAAAGCAAAATAGCATTAGCTATCGATATTGGGATTGCCTTGGCTGCTTTAGCTTGCCTTATCTATATTCCCTTTGCCGAAGATGCGTTGTATGACCGAGGCGTAAAATTTATCGCCAGTGATTGGTTTTTCTCTATCTTGGCGATTGCCATCGTCATTGAGCTGATTAGACGCACTATGGGCTGGTTCATTCCAGTGCTTATCTTAGTGTGTTTAAGTTATGTAGTACTTTGGGGACAATGGACCAGCGGTATTTTTCATTTTCCGGGTTTAAGCCTTGAGACGTTACTTTATCGAAGCTTTTATTCATCAGAAGGGATGTTTGGTTCGATCTCAAGAATCAGTTGGACCTTCGTGTTCATGTTCATCCTATTTGGCGCATTTTTAGTTCGATCTGGTGTCGGCGACTACATTATTGATGTATCCCGTGCCGCGGCGGGCAAAGTGATTGGTGGCCCTGGTTTCATTGCCGTTATTGGCTCCGGCTTGATGGGCTCTGTCTCCGGGTCGAGCGTAGCAAACACAGTATCGACGGGCGTGATCAGTATTCCCTTGATGCAAAAGGCTGGTTTCCCTTCGCGTTTCGCGGCAGGTGTTGAAGCGGCTGCATCTACTGGCGGGCAGCTGATGCCACCTGTGATGGGTGCGGGCGCGTTCATCATGGCCTCTTACACGCAGATCCCTTATGTCGATATTATTGCGGTTTCTTTTGTTCCTGCGCTTATCTACTTTTTGTCTGTGGCCTTTTTCGTGCGTATTGAAGCGAAGCGTAGTGGTGTACAAAAGGTGACCTCTGGCTGTGAACCTTTGTTAAAGGTATTGCTGTCGGGTTGGCACAACCTGATCCCATTGGCCGTGTTAGTGACTTTGCTCGTTCAAGGCTTTACGCCGACTTACGCTGCGGGTATTTCGATTCTTTCTGTGGTGGTGGCATCATGGTTCTCTAAAAATCACAAAATGGGACCGAAAGCGATCATTGAAGCTTTGTCTCAAGGCGCAAAAAACATGGCGACCACGGCTGTGTTGCTAGTGGGCATTGGTCTGGTGATCAACGTGATCAGCACGACTGGTATTGGTAACACCTTCTCGTTGATGATCAACAGCTGGGCGAACGGCGATTTGTTGGTGATGATCGCCTTAATTGCACTGGCGTCTTTGATTCTGGGCATGGGGTTACCAGTAACCGCGGCTTATATCGTGTTGGGTACTCTGTCTGCACCAGCTTTGTATAAACTGATTGCTGAAAGTCAGTTGCTCGACCTGTTGGTTTCGGGACAGTTACCGGAACAGGCGAAAGCTATCTTCATGTTGGCTGCGCCAGATAAGCTTGATTTGCTGAACGCGCCAATGGCACTTGAAACAGCCAAAGAGATGATTGCGTTAGTCCCTGCTGATTTTGTGGAAACTCTGCTTGAACAGAGCCTTGGCTTAGAAGCGATCAGCCTTGCACTGCTTTCTGCCCACTTGATCATTTTCTGGCTATCGCAAGACAGCAACGTGACTCCGCCTGTTTGTTTAACTGCATTTGCGGCTGCAACCATTGCTAAAACACCCCCGATGAGAACGGGATTAATGGCATGGAAGATAGCCAAAGGCTTGTATTTAGTACCATTGTTGATTGCCTACACTAACTTGGTAAGTTGGGATGTGATCTCCGTGTTAGTCACGGGTGGCTTTGCTGTTATTGGTACTTACGCGTTTATCGCGGCGATTGAAGGTTATCTAGAGAGCGAAGTTAATATTATTACTCGAGTAGTGTTGGTTGCGGTAGGTATAGCTCTAGTATGGCCTGATGTTTCAGTCGTGATCCGTTTGGTATGTGTTGCCATTTTTGTTGGCATCTTTATCTACAGCGGTCGTAAATACGATGCTAATCAAGTGAAAATGGAATCAGAAAGTGAGGAAAAAAAGTTACCTCAAACCGGGTCTAACACTGTCGCGTCTTCCCTATAATTAAAAGGATTGAATGTAGGAATATTATGAACTCAACATACGACTATATTATCGTTGGTGGCGGCATTGTTGGCGTGTCTACGGCTTGGCAATTACAGCAAGCTCACCCTGATAAAAGTATCCTTTTAGTCGAGAAGGAACGTGGTTTCGCGCAGCACCAAACTGGCCATAATAGCGGGGTGATTCATGCTGGTGTTTACTACGCTCCGGGCAGTTTAAAGGCGGATTTTTGTAAACGCGGCGTAGAGCGCACCATCGCCTTTTGTAGCCAACACGATATCCCCGTCGAAAACTGCGGTAAGTTGTTGGTCGCGACCAATGAGCAAGAAGTGGAGCGAATGAATGCGCTCTATCAGCGTTGCCACGATAACGATATTGATGTTGATTTGTTGGATCAAGCTCAGCTCAAACTTGCCGAGCCAAATATCACGGGTTTGGGTGCGATTTATGTCAAAACCACCAGTATCGTCGACTACAAAAAAGTCACCGAAGTTATGGCTCAAGAGTTTGTTGAGGCGGGTGGTAAGCTTAGCCTTGGTACGGAAGTGATCATGGCCGATGAGCAAGAAGATGAAGTGCAGTTAACGTGCAAAGTAGATGGTCAGACTCTTCAACTGAACAGTCGATTCTTGATCACGTGTTCTGGCTTGATGGCCGATAGAATGACCAAGATGTTAGACATCGAAACCGACTTCCAAATCGTGCCTTATCGCGGTGAGTATTATCAGTTAGACGCTAAGCACAACCAAGTGGTGAATCATCTTATCTATCCGATCCCTGACCCAGAACTGCCTTTCTTGGGCGTGCATTTAACACGCATGATTGATGGCTCCGTAACAGTAGGGCCAAATGCAGTTCAAGGCTGGAAGCGAGAAGGTTATGGCAAGCTTAACTTTAGCTTCAAGGACACTTGGCAGATGCTGAGCTTTGCGGGTTTTTGGAAAGTGACTGCGAATCACTTGAAAACGGGTTTGGTCGAGTTTAAGAACTCGTGGTGGAAACCGGGATATCTAAAGCTAGTGAACAAATACTGCCCGAGTATTACGGTTGATGATTTTAAGCCTTATCCTGCTGGGATTCGTGCTCAAGCGGTACTGAAGGATGGCACCTTGGTCCATGATTTCCTGTTTGCCGAAAGCCCAAGAAGCTTACATGTATGTAACGCGCCATCACCGGCTGCGACCTCTGCAATGCCGATTGGTGAGTACATCTGTGGCAAGGTAATGAAAAAGACGGCTTGATGATAACTAAAGGTTATTAAGTTGAGATGCTCTCCGAAGACAATAAAAAATCCGCAAGCTCAAATCTATTTATGATCGTGGGCTTGCGGATTTTTAGTTTTAGCCGTGTTTGCTAGGTTTAATTGTTAGTCAATTAACCAACCTTAAAGCCAATCAGGAACGAAGTTAGCGACGATGGTGACATCACTAAAGTTACGGTAACCGCGCACCATGATGCTGAATTCACCCGCTGGCTTGTTCAATACACACTGTTCGTTGCTGCTGTTCTGGTATGGGCGGCAGTCGTAGTTCGCTTTCGATACGGTGCCGTTGTGTTTCACATATAAGTCGGCATCGCCACTTCGAGGGCCGGTTAATGTTACCGTTAACTGACCTGCACTTTGAGTCGTAAATGTGAAGAACTGCTCTTCACCATATCCTGCAGTAAGTCCTTTAACAGGCACGCCATTTTGCAGCTCTTTAGGGCCTGCAACGGGTGAATCAAGGCTGGTTTCGACAAGGTAAGCAATGGCTAGTTTGGCGAACTTGGTCGCGTGTGTCGCCGTAGGATCGGAGTTCTCAAGCGTGTCGTGCTCAGTGTGAATACTTGGGTTGTAATCATTGAACATGCTTTCGAATGGCATGGCAGCTGGGTAGCCAACATTGTGCCAAGAGGCGTGGTCAGAACAGGCATAGCCACAATCATCGAAACCGTAACTGATGTCGCTCGCGTAAGTGTCGATCAGCTCGCTTAAATAGGCGGTGAGGTTGCTGTCGGTGTAGTCCGTGATGAAGGTGATATCGTGCGCTGAACCGTTGTAGTTGGTCATGTCTAATTGCAATACCGATACAACGTTGGCTTGCTCATCTCTTAAAGCGTTGGCGACATCTTGTGAGCCGCGTAGCCCGACTTCTTCTGCAGCATAACCATAGAACTTAATGGTCTTGTCTGGCTGAATGCCACTGGCGATCATCAGGCGAAGCGACTCAGTTACGGTCGCAATACCAGACGCATCATCATCGGCTCCGGGTGAGATGGTGCCTTCGCTTGTCCAAGATCCAACGGTCGAATCAAGGTGCCCACCAACAACGACGATCTCTTCAGGATATTTAGCGCCAAGCAGTGTCACTTCAACGGATTTTTGCGGATATTCGGCATGCGTGATCTGGCGTGCAGACGCATAAGGCACATCTTTAATTTCCGTCTCCCAACGTTCTAAAAGCCAATCTGAAGCCGCGACACCAGTAGAAGTAGTATAAAAACGGTTGGTGAAGTTGGTTAGATTTTCGATGGTCGTGACCATGTTGTTCGGCTCGACCTGAGCGAGTAGGTCGTTCACTGTGTCTTGATGGCTGATAACTGGCTTTTCGAAGCTGCTCATTGTCAATGGCATAGCCGCCGCTTTGAGAGCACTTGCTTTGTCTTCGTGCACCATGTAGCCACCACAACGGTGAGTTTCTTCGTGCATGTGGCTGGATAGTTTCGCCAGCTCTTTCTGGTTGATTTTCGCGACGATGGAATGCTTGTTTCCAGTCACGCTTGGATAAACCGTTGCGCCATGCTGAGTCATTATATGCTGTGCGTCAGCATCGGTGGTGATCCAAACTTCTTCGTTCGCTGGTGGTGTGATGCCTAGTGATGCGTAAGCCGAAGTACTGTTGATTAAGGCTAAAGAACCTCCGAGTACAGCCAAAGCTAGCATGCTTTTTTGAATAGCCATTTGTCGTCCTTTTTATGGTGAGTATTGTTATGTTGATGGGGGTGATTTTTGTGTAATACGTGGATGTATTTGTGTAGATGTTTCATTTGCTGAACAGTTAACCGCGAAAAGGGCCCCTTTCGGAGCCCTGAATTTGCTATTGATTACTGTGTTTTAATGAAACGGTAGTGCTTGGTTTCTGAACAGATATCGCTTGAGGTACATACTTGGTACTCAACATCTATTGTGCCGTTGTGACGGAACTTGTCGACGTATGAGTTAAAGTCTGTAGCACCAACATTCTTGCCATTACGCTTAATCACGAAGTAGTCATTGGTGTCGTAATCCCATGCCAGCTTAACGCGAGCTTTGCCATTCGGGTTTTTGTTACCAAACTTCAGTTTTAGCGGGAAGCCTTCTGCTGAGTCACCTTCAATCGTGATCGACTTGCTGGTTGATGTTGCAACGCCTGCATCGTCAGTCACGGTTAGAGTCACCACGTAGTCGCCAGCTTCAGCGTAGGTATAACGAGTCACTTCACCGGTTTGCGTGTTGCCATCGCCTAGGTTCCATTGGTAAGAGACGATCTGGCCATCGCTGTCCGAACTTGTGCTACGCAGCTCTACTTCTTTGCCTACGACCGTGTGTTCGAAAGAAGAAACTGGCGGTACGTTAGCATTGCCTGATTCGTACGATGCTTTCAGATTTGCACCTGCGTAATCTGAGTAACCCAGAATGTTCACCGTGTAGCGACCAGCTGTTGGGTTTTCAATTACACATACTTCATCGGTTACGCTTTCACTCTTACAGATATTCTCTTGAGAGCTTGGCGCATAATCTAGACCAACATACATATCCGGATCACCAGTAGACACAGCAAGATCAATCGTTAGCTTGTCTTGGCCTTCTGGTACTTCGATATCGAAGTAAGTTTTTGAGCCTGTTTCACCAGCAACTGCGGCTTCAACACCGTTTTCAAGGCGTTGATATTCCGGTTCTGGTGGAAGTGGTGGTTCGCCACACGGTGATACACCCACTAAGTTAAACGCAGAAACAACATCATCGGCACTGTAGCCAAGGTCGGTTGCTGAGTTTTTCACGCCACAGGCGCCCTGCCAAAAGTCACTGTTTTCAGACCAGTAGATCTGGTTGGCTAGCACGAACAGTTCGAACGCTTTTTTGGTGTCCCAACCTTGTGTGGTTGCAAGATGGTAGAACGCCTTGTTGAACACGCCAGAGCTGTAGTGCACGTTTAAGCCATCGTAGTACTCGGATGCGTTGTTGATTGAAGAGCCATCGCGTGATGGATCGTCCATGTAACGCAGCGCACCTTCGCCTTTAAAGATATTGCGTCCGACCATCCAGTCGTTGGTGCCTTTCATATAGTATTCTGCGGCTTCACCGGCCATGTCCGAGAATGCTTCGTTCATACCGCCCGATTGGTTTGCGTAGATCAAACCTGAGTTTTGCTCAGTGAAACCGTGGCTCACTTCATGGGCTGATACATCTAGGCTAACAAGCGGGTAAAAGAAGCTCTCCCCATCACCAAAGGTCATGGCTCTGCCGTCCCAAAATGCATTCTCGTAGTTTTCACCGTAGTGAACACGCATCATGAGCTTGAAGGAGAGTGGCGCTGTGTCGAACCAGTTTTTATACATATCGAACACGATGTTGCCAAAGTAATGGGCATCGTTGAGTGGTGAGAATGCGCCGTTCACGGCTTTATATTCGTTACGAGGACATTCATAGCTGTAAGTGGTGTCGCCGTCGGTCGCGCCATTAAGGTCAACGGTAACGACATTTTCAGACTCCATTACACACTCTGTGCCCACTTCTTGAACATCAAGGTAGTGGTAGTCGGTGCCGTATTCGTACATGCCGGTTTTTTCGTTGCCGCCAGGGCCAGTACCGATCTGAGCATGGGCAATACCTTCCCAGCGGTCGATGACTTCGCCTGTGTGCGCGTCTAGCATGGTGAACGGTCGAGTCGGCTGTTCACTGCCTTCTACTAGGTAAGAGACAACGTACACTAGTCGTGTTTTATCTACGCTTTGTTGTCCGATGCCTTGCTTCACAGAGCCTTGATAGATAAATAGCTGATGTTGAACGTTGTCTAGAGATTTGCTGGTTAAGCCTTGAGTCTTTAGATCTTTACTTGCGAGTTCAACCGCTTGAGCGCTGTTGATTGATGGCTTAACAAAAGATCGCTCTAAGGTCGTTGTTTTAAGGTAGCGACCTTGAACGGACTTAAGTGCGCCACCTTGGACACTTTGGGTGGCATTTAGGTAATGTCCCCATACCGGTGTTCCCCAGATGTTCTGCTGGATCTTAACTTTATAGATACCACGCTTTTTCAGGTTTACTTCTTTCACCATCTTGAAGCTAGAGGCGTTACTGACTCCTAACTGAGCGTTTAACCCAGAGAAGCTAGTAAAGTTGATCGGTTGATCGATTTGAACGGATTCACTTGCATGCACTGACAAAGACATAGCACTGGCTATAGCAACGGCAACTAAACGTTTTCTTATTTTCATTGTTGTTTTCTCTTTCCATGTAAAATCCAAGAAAACGTAACAAATTAATCACAACGAATTTACATTATTCGATCTGATTAATTAGTAGCATGGCAATGATCTCTTTTATTCATGAAACTTATATTTCTCGTATTTACAGATAGTTATCATTTCTGTTTATTTTTGAACGCACCTATATGTTTTATTTATAAAATCGTGACACTTTTATTAAGTGTTTATTTCTCTTGGAAATTAAGACTTTCGAGTAAATTGATCTGTGCCTCAATTAACGGATTCTGGGTTGATAGAAGGATCAACGATTTGAAAGTGTCACTTTAAACAGAAGGCCATTTAGCGAATTTAGGGGCAATTTTGATAAGAAATCGAAGACTTTTCGGCTTATTTTTCGAATTGTTAGTTAAAAGAGGGAAGGGGAATCGGGCACTTGTTTGGCACAGAGCACAAAACCGGTTGGATGAAAAAAGCCAGCGACGAGGTCACTGGCTTAGATGAGCTTAGTTTGTACAGGCTACGATTTAAGGCGAGTAACTTAAGTATGCAACGATAGCTAATTACTGCTTCTTACCGCCAACTTGAACGTAGTCGATACCGATAATACGGTTGATGATACCCAGAACAGAGCTTGTGTCAGAGTTTGTAGAGCGAATAGTCTCAACCGTCGCGCCTTCAGGTACCAATTCCATTGCACGATCTTGTGTGTTACCAGGAACTTGGAAACCTACGATGTTGAAGCTTTCAGCGTGCGCTGTGTAAACTTCTTCGTTGTGGCTGATACCTGAACAACCTGCTAGAGAAACAATACCTAAAACAACTAATAACTTTTTCATATAAACACCTTAAGAATGATTGGAACCTAGATGGCAAGGCACAAAGACAGTGGCATGATTATCTAGATTTAATAAGTTCATGGGAGACTGCATCTCCCGACCGATGTTGAACATTATTCCAGAGGTGTTTTGTCGTTACTGTATGGGTTTGTCAGCTGAATCATTACATAGCTGAATGGTTATGGTGAATACTGCACCTTTTAAGGCTTGGCTCTGACCCACTTCCACGGTTGCGTTGTGTTGAGCACAGATCTTCTCGACGATAGACAACCCTAAACCATGGCCACTCTTGGCTTTGTTACGCGCTTTGTCGCCAACATAAAAGGGATCGAACAGATGTGCTCGGTGCTCCTCTGCAACTCCATCACCATCGTCATGTACCGCAATTTTCAGTTGATCTTGGTGCACGCTTGCTTCTATCGACACTTGCGAGCGTGCGAACTTCATTGCGTTACGCACGAGGTTATCTAGTGCTCGGTTGAGTAGTGTTTCATCCGCAAGTATTGAGCTAGGTTGCGCTGGTAGTGAAAGGTCGATGTTGAGTTGAGTGTCTTTACTCCAACGCGTCATTGCGTGGTCGAGAAAGTCTCGAATCTCTAATGGCTTTTTTAAGTTCTCTAGGTCAGTGCTATCGAGTTTGGCGTAATACAATAGTTCATCGACCATCTTTTCCATCTCTTCAGTGTCTTCGACAATACTCTCTATCGTACGCTCCTGCTCTTCGTTTAGCTGAGTGTCTTTCAACATTTCAGCTTGCCACTGAATACGGAATATTGGCGTACGCAGTTCATGAGCGACAGCATTAGTGAGTGAGCGATTACTTTCAACTAAGCGATGAATTCTGTCGGCCATCAGGTTGAAGGATTTGTTCAGTGAACCAATCGCAACACCGCTTGAAGTCTCGGCTCGTGTGGAGAGATCCCCTTCAGCAAAACGCAGAGTGGCAGACTCAAGCTTTTTGACTCGGCGGAAGATAATAAATAGATGACACAAGCCATATAAGATAAAGCTCGCTAAAAAGAACAACCAAATGAGGTCATCCTCCAACTCAATTTTTTGCCTAACGAACGCTTCACTGTTGGGAAGGTAGTGATAGGTATTGTCGCTGCTTGCTAAGCGAAACCATAGGTCACGCTCATCATCGTGAAAGATAAAGGTATTCGGATTGGTACTGAAGAACTCTGAAACGGGGCCTGGTATTTCATCGTCTGGGCTGAACGTAACCAGTTTATTTCGTGTGGTTTCTACAAATTGGTTTATCGCTTGATGAGCAGCTTCAAGACCCTGATTTTTAGCGATATTTTCGATCAATTGCTGGTGGGCAGTCGCTTCGTAATCTTCCAGTACATATTCGTAGTCGGTATTGAGCTGATAGACGCTAATCTCGTAGGCGACAAGGCCGGCCATGAAGCAAACTAACAGCCCTAATAGGGACTCCAAAAAGATACGTCGCATAATCGCTCTCTCTATTACGCTCGTATTGAGCGAGGTTAACGCCAGGCGGTCGAAACAAATAAGTAGCCTTTACCGCGAATGGTCTGAATTTTCTCTGCTGGTGTGTGGTCGTCGCCCAAAATCTTCCTTAGACGTACAACCTTGTTGTCAATCGTCCGGTCTATTCCGTCGTACTCAATCCCGCGCAATGTTTGCGTCAAGTAGTCACGAGATAACGGCGTGTCTGGGTTGCTTGCCAATAACCAAAGTAGGTCAAACTCGCTGTCAGTGAGTGATAAAACCGCACCATAAAGTTCACACTTCTTATAAGTGTTTTTCAGAACGAGTTGATCGAACTGAAGGGTGTCTGAGTCATCGACTGAAGCGGTATTGGTGTCTTGGCGGCGTAATAGCGAACGAACTCTGGCCAGCAGAACTCTTGGTTTGATTGGCTTGGTGACATAGTCATCAGCCCCTGTCTCTAAACCAGCGACGTGGTCAAAGTCGTCATCGCTAGCAGTGAGCATCAAGATTTTACCTTTATAGTGCGTACGCGTCTGTCGGCAGATTGTAAGTCCATCAGTTACAGGAAGCATCAAATCCAGCAGTACGATGTCAGGTTGCTCCGTGAGGATGGTGTGTGCGGCATCACTGCCATCGTCCAACACCGTGACATCAAAATCTTGCGCGACGAAGTAGTCCTGCAACATTTTCTGAAGTTTCAAATCGTCTTCCACGATGATCATTTTAGGTTTTGTCATTCCATTATCAGCCTTGTCGTGCGTTTCACTTATTGAGATTAGGTGAGCGAGTCTTCGTCGTGATGAACCATTACGATTATACGCTATTGCATATAAGTTCAGATGCTTCGCCAAATACCTAAAGCGAATGATTAAACACTTTATAAGTTAGTTCAATGATGAATTGGCATTTATAGGAAAATAAAAAACATCGTTCAAATAGGCTCGACATTCTCATACATTTCCACGACAGATAAATTCAGCACTAAACAATAGAATTTTCTCATCAAACATTTTGGGAATAACGGTATGAACGACTATAGAAATGCATTACTGGCGTTACCTTTGATTCTGTTAGCGGGCTGTAATTCAAGCTCTAACTCAGGTAAAGCTGCCACCAAAGTGCAAGCAAAACCTCAAGCAGATTACGTATTTTCATCAGCGAAACTGGGTGAGTTGTATAAAGAGCGACAAGAGGTCCAAGAATCCATAAAACTTGATTACAACGGTGTGCAGTATGAAATCGTTCTGTTTGCGGAAGATATTAGTGATAAGCAAAAAGTGGTTAGGCTTGCGGATAGTTTAGGTCAAAGTGTGGATCTGTACCTCCCTGATGCAGGATTTGATAGCTGCGGTATCTACACAGAGAGCAAGGGTTTGGACGTGTTTGATTGTGGTGCGGCTCAACGCTCAATCGGCAATGACACCACGTTAATTAACACGACGACGAATACTCATAAGCCCGTCGAGCTTGAGTATCACAATGAACTGGTTCAATACGTGACTAGCCTTGGGTCTACCATTCTGAGTAACACTAAAAGTGGGAACAAGGTAACGATAACCACCTCGTTTGCTTTCAACGCTTTTTACCGTGATGTGCTCAACGAGACTGGCGCTGTTGATCGCATTACTTCCACTCTAGGCGCATCAACCTATTCTCAGCTTTTTGATGTCGTGAAATTGTATCAAGGCAGTGAGATGACGTTGAAGTTTACCAACCATATTGGTGGCAGCGCTGACGATGATATCAATATGTACACCGGGCGCATGATCCACAGTAACAACATGACGACGATCGTAACGCCTACGGGCTCGGTGTTCTCTGGCGGCACGGATCTTTTCGCTGCGGGTAACCCACGAGTTTTGCAACGAGCAGATACCTCCAAAGCTATTGAGCTTAATAAACAGGTTGGTGTGCATAGTTGGGCTGAGGATGATAAAACAGCCAAAGATTTCCCATACACGAACGAAAGTCATCGCAAGCAAGCGACCTACTTTAAAAAGGTAATGGGAGATACAGGAATCGATTTCTATATCTTCACTTTAGATTCTGCTCCGGCTTCTGGCGAACACTGGGTGACTAAGGCTGAGTCAGATAAATACGGTTTCATCACACGCATTGAGTAGCTTAGGCTCGTAATAACATAAGAAACGACTTGATAAGGTTGGTGATGACGTTGTTGTCACCAACCTTTTTTGTTCATTTTTTGATTCGTTACCTGTGTTGATTGTGGATTTCCTTGTCTTAAATTTCAGTATGAAAATTCCTTGATACTTACTTTCCACTCCCTCCCCAAAAAGTTTCTACAAGGACTCTCACTGATTGATTCTTGAACTTTCTAAGCAAAAACATTTGACCAATAACTATCACACCTCAAATCTTTAATTGTTTTCGTTAGTGCTCTAAATGATATTTAAGCTGTTGTTTCATAATGATTTTTGTTGTTTTGAATGCTGTATTGTTACGAGTTTGTTTTAAATAATCATTTGAACCCTAACTAAATTTCTGTCATTTTATATTTAACTGAACGTTCAATATAAAATAAAAGGACTGAGAAATGCCGAAGGTTGGGATGCCTGATATACGTAAACCACAGCTTGTTCAAGCCACCATGACGGTGATTGATCGAGTGGGTTTGCATGCCGCGAGTATTGCGTTGATCAGCAAAGAAGCGGGAGTCTCCACTGGCATTATTAATCACTATTTTGGCGGGAAGCATGGGCTGCTCGAAGAGACCATGCGTGAAATCCTTCGCCAACTTTCTAATACCATCACCACGTCACTAAAAGCACTTCCTGTTGATGCTCACCAACAGAGAATCAACGCGATCATCGATGGTAACTTCGAAGGTTACCAAGCAGAAAATAAGGTCGCGAAGGCGTGGTTGGCATTTTGGTCATATTCAATGCATGACGAGCAGCTGAAAAGACTGCAGCGTGTGAATGAAAAACGTTTGATTTCACACTTACGTCTTGAGTTGAAAGGTATTTTGAATCATGAACAAGCGGATCTCGTTGCTCACGGGATTGCGTCTCTGATTGATGGTTTATGGCTGAGAGGCACACTAAACCCAGATGGTATCGATGCTCAAAAGGCGCGTGCTATTATCAATGATTATCTAGATAAACAACTTACGTTCTACTCGTGTCACAGCAAATAGATCGCAGTGGTAGCGTTAGACCTAGACCTAGACCTAGACCTAGAGCAGAGCAAGAGCTAGAACGACCACTATTCGCACCCAATACTCACATATAGACCAGTAGAGTCTAATAACAATAATTAAGTCAGAATCTCAAATGGAAATGAACTCGTTATACATCGATGGCGCAGCGGTTAAAGCAACCTCTGGTGAAACCTTTGATAGCATTAACCCTGCCAACGGTGAACCTATCGCGACCTTAGGCCAAGCATCTTCAGCAGATGTCGACAGTGCTATTGAATCTGCGAAACGCGGGTTTGCGGTATGGTCTGCAATGACCGCTGTGGAACGCAGCCGCATTCTGTTGAAGGCAGTGGAAATACTTAGAGCTCGAAATGATGACCTTGCAAACCTTGAGGTTGTTGATACGGGCAAGCCGCTGCAAGAAGCAATTGAAGTGGACGTGGCGTCTGGCGCTGATGTTATTGAATACTTTGCTGGCTTGGCTCCAACGCTACAAGGCGACCAACAGCCGCTGAGTGAATCTCAATTTTTCTACACACGCCGCGAACCGCTAGGTATCTGTGCGGGCATCGGCGCGTGGAACTACCCTATCCAAATTGCGATGTGGAAATCGGCTCCAGCACTCGCTGCGGGTAATGCGATGATTTTCAAGCCTTCAGAAGAGACGCCGCTCACAGCTCTAAAGCTTGCAGAGATCTTTACTGAAGCTGGTCTTCCTGATGGCGTGTTTAACGTGGTTCAGGGCGATTACCGAGTAGGTCAAATGCTAACGGCGCACCCAGATATCGCGAAAGTGTCGTTCACAGGTGAAACCGGTACCGGTAAAGCGGTAATGTCGGATAGCGCTAAGACACTGAAATCAGTCACCATGGAACTTGGCGGCAAGTCACCAATGATCGTGTTTGATGATGCGAAATTGGATGATGCAGTTTCGGCTTCGATGGTCGCAAACTTCTACACTCAAGGCGAAGTGTGTACTAACGGTACCCGTGTTTATGTACACAAAAATATCTACAACGCATTCATCGATCAACTTAAAACACGCACTGAGAAGCTGATCATTGGTAACCCAATGGACATGGAGACTCAGATCGGCGCGTTGATTTCTAAAGAACACCTTTCAAAAGTCCTTGAAGCAATTGAGCTAGCAAAACAGTCGGGTGCAACCCTGCTGACGGGCGGCTATCAAGTGACAGATAACGGCCTCGAAAACGGCAACTTTGTTATCCCAACCGTGTTTGTGGATTGCGAAGACAACATGCCTCACGTTCAACAAGAGATCTTCGGCCCTGTGATGTCAGTGTTGAAGTTTTCGGACGAAGACGATGTGATTCGCCGTGCAAACGACACCAAATACGGCCTTGCGGCTGGTGTGTTCACGCAAAACCTTTCTCGTGCGCACCGTGTTATTCACCAAATGCAGGCGGGTATTTGTTGGGTTAATACGTGGGGTGACTCACCAGCAGAAATGCCAGTTGGGGGTTACAAGCTTTCGGGTATTGGCCGTGAAAATGGACCAGAAACTCTACTTCACTATACGCAGACTAAGAGCATTCTTATTGAACTTGGCGACTACGCCAGCCCTTATGCCTAACGCGTAACACTCAATTTTATGGGTTAGCTTAACAGAGCTAGCCCTACTGACTCATCTCAGGGAAATCAAAACATGGAACAACGCTACGATTATATTATCGTCGGCGCGGGTTCGGCCGGCTGTGTGTTAGCGGATAGGCTAACGGAAAGCGGTGAACATAGCGTTTTATTACTGGAAGCTGGTGGCACGGATAAGAGTATTTTTATCCAAATGCCAACCGCGCTTTCTTACCCAATGAATACTGAAAAGTACGCTTGGCAATTTGAAACAGAGCAAGAACCGGGCCTTGATGGACGCGAACTGCACTGCCCACGTGGCAAAGTGTTAGGCGGCAGCTCATCAATTAACGGCATGGTTTATGTTCGTGGCCACGCGTGTGATTTTGACCAATGGGAAGAAGAGGGCGCAGCGGGTTGGAACTACCAAGCATGCTTACCTTATTTCCGCCGTGCTGAATCATGGAACAAAGGCGGTGATGAATACCGTGGCGACAATGGCCCTGTCGGCACTTGTAACGGTAACGATATGGAGCTCAACCCGCTTTACCAAGCGTTCATCGATGCAGGTAAAGACGCCGGTTATCCAGAAACCAACGATTATAACGGCTACCAGCAAGAAGGCTTCGGCACCATGCACATGACGGTAGACAAGGGTGTTAGAGCCTCAACCTCTAACGCTTATCTACGCCGTGCATTGAAGCGTTCAAACCTGACCTTAAAGAAAGGCATCGTGGCGCGTCGTTTCCTACTTGAAGCACAAGACTCAAATGGCCAATCGGGCTTGAAAGCGGTTGGTGTCGAGTTTGAAAAGTCAGGCAATACCCAGGTGGCTGTGGCGAACAAAGAAGTGATCTCTTCTGCGGGTTCTATCGGTTCTGTTCAACTGCTGCAGCTTTCTGGTATTGGCCCGAAAGCCGTGCTTGAAAAGGCCGGTGTTGAAGTTAAACACGAACTGAGCGGTGTCGGTGAAAACCTTCAAGATCACTTAGAAGTGTACTTCCAATATCACTGCAACGAACCCATCACGCTCAACAGCAAGCTTGGTTTGTTCAGCAAGGGCATGATTGGCGCGGAATGGATTCTAACTCGCAAAGGCCTTGGTGCTACTAACCACTTTGAATCGTGCGCGTTCATTCGTTCTCGCAAAGGATTGAAGTGGCCGAATATTCAATATCACTTCCTGCCAGCCGCGATGCGTTACGACGGACAAGCGGCCTTTGATGGTCACGGTTTCCAAGTACACGTTGGGCCTAACAAGCCAGAAAGTCGCGGTACGGTTGCGATCACTTCTGCTGATCCACATGCCAAGCCAGAGATCATTTTCAACTACATCTCGACTGCGCAAGACCGCCAAGATTGGCGCGATTGTATTCGTCTGACGCGTGAGATTTTGTCTCAACCTGCGATGGATGTGTATCGAGGAAAAGAGATTCAGCCGGGTCTAAATATTACTTCCGATGAAGCAATTGATGAATGGGTTAAGCAGAACGTTGAAAGTGCTTATCACCCTTCATGTGGCTGCAAAATGGGTTCAGATGATGATCCAATGGCAGTGCTTGATGAAGAGTGTCGCGTTCGCGGTGTCGATAATTTACGTGTTGTCGACTCATCGGTTTTCCCAACCATTCCAAACGGCAATTTGAACGCCCCGACCATTATGGTTGCTGAGCGTGCTTCCGATTTGATTTTAGGTAAGCCGATGCTCAAAGCGAAGGACGTTCCAGTGTGGATTGCACCTGAGTGGCAAGAGAAGCAAAGAATAAATAAACCAGTAAGAGAAGCGTAAGCCTCTGTTATTAGTTCAAAAATAGAAAGTAGTTCAAAAATAGAAAAAGCAAAAAGTAACAACAAAAATTAGTCAAAAGTCAGAAGAACTGCTCTCTATCGGTGTTGATATCGAGCAGAAAAAGGAAAGATAAAAAGGAACCATTATGACGACTCTAAATATTCAGAACATGACCACGAAAACGTTAACAGCACTAGCCATTAGTTCATTTTCATTTGGTGCTAACGCTTCTATTGAACCACAGCAATGTGAAAACGTTCGCTTCGCTGATGTAGGCTGGACTGACATTACCGCAACAACCGCCGTTACTTCTGAACTATTAAAAGGCCTTGGTTACAAAACCAAAACCGACCTACTTTCAGTACCGGTGACTTACTCTTCAATGGCGAACGGCGATATTGATGTATTCCTAGGTAACTGGATGCCAACCATGGAAGGCGATATTGCTAAGTACCGTGAAGCGGGCACGGTTGAAACCGTGCGTGCCAACCTTGAAGGCGCAAAATACACGCTAGCTGTACCAAAATATGTGTACGACTCTGGCGTAAAAAGCTTCGCAGACCTAGCAAAACACGCCGACAAATTTAAAGACCGCATCTACGGCATCGAGCCGGGTAACGACGGTAACCGCTTAATCCAATCAATGATTGATTCTGACGCGTTTGGCTTGAAAGATTTCAGTCTAGTGGAATCAAGTGAAGCGGGCATGGTGTCTCAAGTATCACGTGCAGCACGTCGTAGCCAATGGATTGTTTACCTTGGTTGGGCACCGCACCCAATGAACAGCAATGTTGAGATGGAATATCTATCAGGTGGTGACGACTTCTTCGGCCCGAACTACGGCGGAGCAAATGTTTACACCAATGTTCGTTCAAACTACCTGTCTGAATGTGCAAACGTCGGTCAACTTCTACAAAACCTAGAATTCACTCTAGAGATGGAAAACCAGTTGATGGAAGAGATTCTTAACCAAAAAGTGAAGCCAGAAAAAGCAGCTCAACAATGGTTGAACAAGAACCCTCAACAAGTTGAAGCTTGGTTAGACAACGTAAAAACGCATAAAGGTGAATCAGCGACTCAAGCCGTTACTGAATACCTAAAGCAAGTTAAAGCTTAGTTCTACCTATCTCAACAGCTACATAAATAATAAAGGTGGGCTTGCCAATTTATCGATTGGTTTGAAGTAGCCCACCCATAATAAAAGGCAATATTGTGAATTTTATTACGGAAAACAAAATCCCTGTCGGACAATGGATGGAAGCGGGTGTTGATTGGCTAACAATCAATGCAGCAGGATTCTTTGACGCTATTTCGATTTTTCTAGAAACCGTCATTATGTTTTTAGTCGATGTATTTAAGTGGATGCCGCCTGCACTGCCAATCGTTATGACTGCTGCGATTGCATGGTACTTACACCGTAAACCTTCGCTGGTGATCTTTGTGGTCGCAGCACTGCTGACTATTCTTAACCTCGGCTATTGGCAAGAAATGCTGGAAACCTTTGTTCTCGTCTTTGCGGCGACAACGATTTCCGTATTAATTGGCGTACCGGTTGGCATCATGGCTGCTCACCGTCCTTGGCTCTATACAGTTTTGCGTCCAATCCTTGATTTGATGCAGACAGTCCCAACTTTCGTTTATCTGATTCCAACTCTGGTTCTATTCGGCTTGGGTATTGTTCCTGGCTTAATCTCTACCATTATTTTCGCGATAGCTGCACCGATTCGTTTAACCTACTTAGGCGTCACTAAAGTGCCTGAAGAGTTGATTGAAGCGGGTAAAGCGTTTGGTGCCAGCCGCATGAAATTGCTGATGAAGGTCGAATTACCGGCGGCTCTACCAAGCATCATGGCGGGTGTAACCCAATGTATTATGTTGTCGCTTTCGATGGTGGTTATCGCCGCTCTTGTCGGTGCTGACGGACTTGGTAAACCTGTTGTTCGTGCATTGAACACAGTGAACATCTCACAAGGTTTTGAAGCTGGATTAGCGATTGTATTAGTCGCAATCATCCTTGACCGCTTGTGCAAAACACCAAACCAGAAGGAAGCTTAATCATGTCTAACTCTCAGGAAAAAAAGACAATGGACGCGATTACCATTAAGAATCTCGATGTTGTGTTTGGTAATAAATCGAAACAAGCGCTTGAGCTACTCGACCAAGGTAAAACTCGCCAAGAGATCATTGATGAGACTGGCCAAGTGGTTGGCGTAGATAATGTGTCGCTGACCGTTGAAGAAGGCGAGATTTGTGTGCTGATGGGGTTGTCTGGTTCTGGTAAATCATCTTTGCTTCGCGCAGTTAACGGCCTGAATGAGATCAGCCGTGGCTCATTGGCGATCAAAGATGGAGACAAGCAGGTTGATTTAGGTGAACAGTGCGACGAAGCGACCTTGCGTCATCTTCGTACTCACCGCGTTTCTATGGTGTTCCAAAAATTTGCCCTAATGCCTTGGCTAAACGTGTTAGATAACGTGGCGTTTGGTCTAGAAATGCAAGGCGTAGCCAAAGATGTTCGTCGTGCTAAAGCGCGTGAACAACTTGAAATGGTGGGTTTGGCAGAGTGGGAAACCAAGTATCCGCATGAGCTTTCTGGCGGTATGCAGCAACGTGTTGGTCTAGCGCGTGCCTTTGCGATGGATACCGACATTCTTCTTATGGATGAACCGTTTTCGGCGCTTGATCCACTGATTCGTGCTCAGTTGCAAGATGAACTGATCACACTGCAAAGCAAACTCAACAAAACGATTTTGTTCGTGAGTCACGACCTAGATGAAGCACTGAAGATTGGTAACAACATCGCGATCATGGAGTCAGGAAAGCTGATTCAACACGGTAAGCCTGAAGAGATCGTATTGACGCCAAAAACAGAATACGTAAAAGACTTCGTTGCTCATACCAATCCATTGAATGTGCTTAAAGGTCGCTCTTTGATGCAGCCTCTTGATTCACTAACGCAAGAGAATGAAAGCTGGAAGATCTGCGATTCTAAAGATCTCTGGATTGAACAGAGTGAAGGTGCTTTATCGGTGAAAGGTGAATCTGCTTTGGCGCTTGTCGAGTGGAGTGAATCTGACGACTTAACTGCAATCAGCGAGTCGAGTGTAGTTGTGGCAAGCCCGGAAATTGGCATGCGTGATGCGATTAAGCTCAAGCAGATCAGTAACCACCCGATTTTGCTGGTGGAAGACAATCAACTGGTCGGTATTCTGGATAACAGCGAGTTTTACAACGCACTAACGGGTAATTTTCAGATGAATACAGCCGCGTAAAATTTCGTTTTCCAGCTTGGCGATTAGGGCTGTTTTTTTATTAGGTGGAGAGGGTTAAGTCTCTCTACCTCTATGATTATTAAAATATATTATTGTTTGAACTTGTATTCTCTGACTCACTATTTTTACCTTCATTGAAGCTTGCATTTCCCCTTCATTAAGTAAAAGTGCCGTACCACGCAAGTTTAGTGGTATAGAAAAGATTGAGAATAGTATGAACATCAGTACAATGCGGAAAAATCAATGAAGTAATTTATCAATTTACAGTGTAATTCGAGCTCACCTGACGTAAATAATCAGGACATATCATCGCTTCGACGCTGTAAAACCATTCACAGTATATTAGTACAAAGGTCTGCATCTTGGACAAACATGACGAAATCCTGGTCGCTATTCGCCAAATTATTCGCGCTATCGATTTACACTCGAAAAAGCTGAGTAAAGAGTATGGTTTGACTGGCCCTCAATTAATCTTAATGAGAGCAATCCAAGAAATGGGTAATGTGACGATCAAAGAATTGTCTAATCACACCAATGTAAGCCAAGCCACCACAACCACGATCATCGATCGCTTGGAACTGAATGGCTATGTACAACGTGTTCGCAGCTCGTCAGACCGACGCAAAGTACACGCAAACCTGACTGAAAAAGGTCAAGAGTTGCTAAACAATGCGCCGCCACCGCTGCAAGATAACTTCGTTAAAAAATTCCAAAACCTAGAGCCGTGGGAGCAAAGCTTACTGCTTTCTTCAATGCAGCGAGTATCATCAATGATGAACGCAGAAGACATCGACGCCGCTCCAGTACTTCAACTTGAAGGCATTGCAAACGTAGCCAAGAGCTAACCTTATTTATAAATTGTTATTTAGAACAACAACTTAAATAATTGTCAAATGGTCGCACTAAGCGGCCATTTTTGATCCTGCCATTTAAAATCTCTATTTGCCTTGCGTGTTAGTTACGCCTTCTTATTTTAAATTCCCCTGACTTTTTGCCCCGTTTGTAGCCGCCTCATTGGATTGTCATCAAAACTCCATTGACGATTCTCTGACAATAAAACACTAGACCGACCGGTCTGTTGTATATTATTGTGTGCTCATCTTAACCACGAGGTGATGTATGAAACACGAATTGACGCCAACACAAATGACCATGACGTTGAACAGCATGCAGGGAGCTTTTGCACAGAAACCGATGCCAGCGATATCGGAGAGAATTGAGCATCTGCTCGCACTTAAATCTGCGCTAATCGATTACACAGATCGTTTGTGTGTAGCCGTGAGTGAGGACTATGGTCACCGTAGCCGACAAGACACTTTGATGGCTGACATATTGCCTTGTATCGGAAATATTGATCACAGCATTGAATGTTTGCCTCATTGGTCGACATCTTCAATTCGTCATTCTGGCCCATTGCTTTCAACCTCTCGTGTTGAAGTGGTTTATCAACCCAAAGGCGTTGTCGGGATCATTGCTCCGTGGAACTTTCCGGTCATGTTATCCGTCGGCCCGCTTATTTCGGCGTTGGCTGCGGGCAATCGCGCCATGATCAAGATGAGTGAATTTACCCCAGCGACGAACCAAGTATTAAGAGCGCTATTGGCGGAAGTCTTCCAATCCGATGAGGTGTGCTTGGTTGAAGGTGAGGTAGAGATCGCAGCCGCATTTTCGGCGTTGCCGTTTGATCATCTTCTGTTTACGGGGTCAACCCAAGTGGGTCGCCAAGTGATGAGGTCTGCGGCTGACACGCTAACTCCAGTCACGCTAGAGCTAGGTGGTAAGTCACCGGTTATCGTTGCAGAAGACATGCCAATTGATATCGCGGTTGAGCGAATCATTTATGGTAAGAGCCTCAATAACGGGCAGGTGTGTGTGGCTCCTGACTATGTATTGCTACCCGAAGGGAAAGTTGAATCTTTCATTCAAGAGTATAAAAAACAGTACCAATTGCTGTTCGATGAAGGGGTCTATTCCGAGAGTTTGACGTCCCTAATCAATCCTCGTCAATGCGATCGTATTGTCGGCTTGTTGAATGAAGAGCAACAAGCAGGAACGCGAACCGTCGCTTGCCATGACGAAGCGATGGACTTAGATAACCACCGTTTGGTGACGCACCTGATTGTTGAACCAAGCCTGTCATCTAAGGTGATGAACGAAGAGATTTTCGGCCCACTATTACCCTTGATTACTTATCGCAATATCGAAGAGGTGTTCCAAGTCATCAATAGCAAACCAAGGCCGTTGGCGCTCTATCTAATGAGCTTTGATTTGAGCTTACAAGCTCAGGTTAAACACCAAGTTCATTCCGGAGGAATGTGTATCAATGACTGTGTTTTCCATTTAGCAGTTGATGACGCGCCGTTTGGTGGCATTGGTGAATCTGGTCAGGGCAACTATCACGGCAAAGAAGGTTTCCTTACTTTCTCCCATGCAAAAACCGTCTTGGAAACAGGCTTAGATCATCGAGTTAAGCATCTGTTTTCAAAAGAAGACAACGAATTAAAGACCGCAGTGATGAGCATGCTTGGCAAGTAAATCATTTCTGTCATCACCCAATTTATCTACAAGAAGTTATTTATAAGAAATTATTTTTACGACGTTATTTTAAGAGGTTATTTTTATGTTGGAACGATTTTTTGAACGAACGATGAAAGCGTATTTGATGGTTACAGGATTCTTAACCGCAACCGCTTTCTCTACTTTCCTTGCGCCTGATTGGAGTATGCGAACGCTGTTCTCGTACAACGATACGATGATGGTGAACAAAGAGTATCTTATGGGTACCTATCAACACTGGGGAGTCATGGTTGGCTGTATTGGTGTGTTGTTGATGTTCTCGGCGAAGTACAAATCGCTGCGTACTTCGACCATGATCTACAGTGCATTTGAGAAGTCGATGTTTGTGGGCATATTCTTATACAACGTGTGTATCAACGATTATGAGTGGTTTTATGGTTGGAGCGGTGTGTTTGCGCTCGATGGATTTGTGACTGTCTACTCTTTAGTTTACCTGTATTACTACCTCACTAGAGACAAAAGCAAGGTGCCAGCTCATCTTCGTTAATAGTTAATAGTTAATAGTTAATGAGTTAATGAGTTAATGAGTTGCTCATGGTGAGTCAATGACACTTATTTAATGATCACTCACTAGCTTACTTATTACTACAGCCCGCATTTGCGGGCTTTTTTCGTTTTGGGGCAATGATCCATAAAGATCTTAATTGACATATCTTTGACATTAACGCTATAGACCGACCGGTTTGTATTGGTTATTGTTTAGTCATCAACTAGAAATGAGGTAAATATCATGACAACCAATAATTTTAACTTTCAACTTAAAACCATTGTTCATGCTCAAGAGAATGGCATTGAAAATATCCCTTCTCTTTTTGGTCGCTTAGGTGCGCAAAGAGTCGTGCTCTTTTCTGATAAAGGCTTGGAGTCTCTTGGTTTTGTTGAGCAGTTCTCGGCGTTGTTTGTAAACGAAAAGGTGAACCAGCCAGGTAATGAACAAGCGGTTCAGCTTGTTGGTGTGTACACCGATATCGCGCCAGACGCGACTTGCGACAACATCAACGCAGCAATTGAGTTTGCAAACAGCGTCAATGCTGATGCGATCTTGTCTGTTGGCGGCGGCAGCGTAATTGATGCTTCTAAAGGTGTGAAATACGCATTTCATAAGAAGATAGATGACATTCGCACCGTGATTGCGGGTGGCGGTCATATGGATGTGTGGCCAAACAATGAAGATATTCGAGTGCCCCACATTGCGGTTCCGACAACGGCTGGTACGGGCGCAGAAGCCTCTCCGATTGCTGTTTTTTACAATGAACATGAAAACATCAAAGCAAGTCTAGTCGCGTCTGGATTGGAAGCTGATATCGCAATCCTTGATCCAACGGTGACCACTAAGCTGCCAGCTCACCTTACTCGTTCTACCGCTATGGATGCACTAACACACGCCGTTGAAGCGATTGTCTCGCCAATGAGTAATGCATTCACAGACGCTTACGGCATTCAGGCTGCAAAATTGATTGTTGAAAACTTACCCTTGGCATTGAAAGAACCAGAAAACCTAACCGCGCGCGGCAACCTTCTTCAAGCGAGCACTATGGCGATCTCTGCATTTTATTCGTCTTTGGGCGGGATTCCGATTCATAACTGCGCCCATGCCTTTGGTGCGATTAGCCACATTCCACATGGCGATGCCAACACGGTACTGATGCCGGTTGTGATTGAAGCGCTGCCGGAATTTTATATGCCAAATGCGGCGAAGTTAGCTCAAGCTTTCTCGGTCGACACTACGGGAACCGATGAGATGGTTTACCAGAGAGTGTTGGATTTCTTAAACAACTTCCAAACCAGTGTCGGTGCGATGAAGCGTTTCAGCAGCTGGGACTTTGATGCGCAAGAGAAGAGCAACATTGCAGAAGCGATTGAAAAAGACATCTGTTTTCAGTTCTACCCAATCTCGAAACAGACGATTGAAACCATCATAGAGAAAGCGATTTAAGTCTCTGTCTTAATCGACTGAATGTTATGACCATTTAATTCAGTCCCTGATTCACTCAACAATCATTACTCGAGAGACAATTATGAAAATCGAAAACGTATTGCTATCAAGCTTGTGCATCATCGCGCCATTCCTACTTTTCACCTAATTCATTCAACAGGGACGTCGTGACCTTTATTCCCGAGGAGGAAATAAATGCTCAATAAACGTTTAACTACCGTGATTTTGGCGGGTGTTTTGGTTGTTCTGTTTTTTGCCAAGGCAAGCTTTGGAAGCGAGAGCTTTGAGAATGAAGCCACCATGGATCAATCGCAGCAGCATCAAGACGTCGTGCAACTGTTGGATGAAGCTTACCAAGGGCAATTGGAAGCCCAGCTCTCTGTCGCTTACTTATATCTGAGCGGAGAGGGCGTAGAACAGAATGATGAAAAAGCCGCGGAGTGGTTTGTCACCGCAGCCAATAACGGTAGCCCTGAAGCTCAAACACAGCTTGGGTTGATGTATATCTCTGGAAGTGGCGTTCAAGCCAGCCAAGCGGAAGCTGTCACCTGGATTGGCATGGCAGCAGCTCAAGAGTATGACCCTGCGCTCGACTTATTACATTGGATGTCGCAAGCCGCGCATTAATTCAGATCCTAACTCAGGTTAATCACAGAAAGGTTAACCTCAGAAAAAGTTATTCGCAGAAAAGTTACTCGCAGAAAAGTTAATTACTGAAACAAGTTAATCACAGAAATTGGAGAACGTCTTATGCAGACATTCAAGAAATCTTTAGTGTTCACTGCAATGGCTGCGGCAAGCAGTGCTGCTCTGGCGGCTGAATCAGAAAAACCGAATATTGTTGTTATTGTTGGCGATGATGTTGGCTTTGCCGATACTCAGCCTTATGGCTCAGAAGCCAATACACCAAACCTAATGGCGCTGGCTGAAGAGGGGGTTAAGTTTACTAACTTTCACGCGTCACCAACCTCATCGGTAACGCGCTCTATGATGCTAACCGGAGCAAACAGTCACGAGGTTGGGCTAGGCACCTTTGATTATGCCGTCTATCCGGGCGCTATTGGTAAGCCGGGTTATGAAGGTTACCTCACCAAGAAAGGGGTTACGGTCGCCACGTTGCTTGAAGAGAGCGGCTATAACACTTACCTCTCTGGTAAATGGCATTTGGGGCACGAGGATGGCTTCCTACCTGATGATCGAGGTTTTGGTGAGAGTTACGGTATCTTAGCGGGCGGATCGAATCACTTTAATCGAGATATGATGTTCCCGGCCAAAAATGCCGCGACAGCGGATGCGTTGCAAAAAGGCGATATTCCCGGCGTCGAAGTTGAGCCAACTTACCGCAACGGCCAGGTGGTTGAGGATAAATACAAAGGCGAGTACTCAGACCAAGTTTACACCAACGAGATCATCAAGATGATCGACAGCAAGAAAGACGACGGCAAGCCTTTCTTTGCCTACGTTCCATTCACAGGTATTCACCTGCCACTGCAAGCGCCTGAGTCAGCCTATCAAGATAAAGTCGATTACTACGTTGAACATGGTTGGGACTCGGTTCGAGAAGATCGTTTCCAACGCATGAAAGAGATGGGTGTGATTCCAAAAGACGCCGATATTTCAGATCGTAACGCATTAAGCCGACCTTGGGACTCGCTCTCTGAAAAAGAACAAAAGTGGTATGGCAAGAAAATGGCTGTCGCGATGGGCATGATGGAAATGCAGGACCAACAAGTCGGCCAGATAGTCGATTACCTGAAAGAAATCGGCGAATACGATAATACTTACATCATGTACCTAGCGGATAACGGCCCAGAAGCGGCGGATATTACCGGTGAAAATATCAGTGATTTGATCCGAACGTGGACTGCTCATCATTTCGATAATTCGACTGAAAACTTGGGTAAGGCGAACTCCAGTGTGTCACTTGGTCCGGAGTGGGCAAGCGCTTCAACCGGTGGCCTATCTTGGTACAAAGCTTACACAGCAGAGGGCGGTATCCGTGTGCCATTTATCGTTAAGCCAGCCAAAGCGCTTTTAGACGGTGAAGATGCGTTGCAACCGGGAACTCAGACAGACGACTTATCCCAAGTGAAGGACATTGCAGCCACGATTCTTGAGATTGCAGAGGTCGATCATCCAGGAACCGAATATCAAGGTCGAGAAGTGGCGCCGATGAGTGGTGTGAGCTTGTTGCCTTACTTCAAAGGGGAAACGGCAGACGTGCACAGTGCCAACAATGCGATTCCATTTGAATTGTTTGGTAGCGGAATTCTGCTTAAAGGTGATCATAAGATCATCCGAATTTCTACGGGAATGGGCGGTGACAGTGAGTGGCACTTATACAACACCAAGAAAGATCCAGCTGAGCAACATGACTTGAGAAATGAAATGCCAGATCTGTTCCTTGAAATGGTCGCTGAATATCAAGAATACGAAAAAGCGCAAAATATCGTCCCGGTTGACGAAGCGTGGAACCCGTTTGAAAACGTGAAATAGAGGAAAAAACCACTCAGCCAACCTAATGCCATCAAGCTTGGTTGGCCGATGAACACCGTGTAAAGGAATTACGAATTGTTTTGGCTAATACAATAACTTTTACATCGAGGCACTCTTCATGACGACATTATCGCTATCAAATTTGAGTTCAGTTCCGCAGTTCAATGGCAAAGCACACAGCAAACTTCAGGCGTTAGCAAAACCGATTGGGGCGGTGTGTAATATCAGTTGCACCTACTGTTATTACTTAGAAAAACAGCAGCTGCTTGAATACCCAAAAGGCTCTCAATATACGATGGATGAAGTCCTGTTAGAGCGTTATATCAAACAGTACATAGATGGGCAGAACACGCCTGAAATCATCTTTTCTTGGCATGGTGGAGAGCCTACCTTGTTGGGGATTGAGTACTTTCAAAAGGTCGTCGAGCTGCAGAAAAAATATTGTCCTAGTTACAGCAAGATCAGCAATGACCTTCAAACCAATGGCACGTTATTGAATGATGCGTGGTGCGAGTTCTTCAAGAACAATGACTTTATCATTGGCGTGAGTATTGATGGACCAGAGCACCTACATAATCACTACCGAACCAACCGTGCAGGCAAAGGCACTTTTTCTCAAACAATGCGTGGCATTCGCTACTTGAAACAACATAACGTCGAGTTCGCGACCCTAAGCTGCGTGAATGATGTGACAGGTAAATATCCACTAGAGGTTTATCGCTTTCTACGCGATGAAGTGGGTTCGAAGCAATTGCAGTTTATTCCTGTGGTCGATAAGCGCGAAGCTCACACCAACAATAAATGGTTGAGCAACCAACAAGCGATCATTCCCGTATCAGGCGAGGTTGAAGCTTGGAGTGTCGATTCAGTGCAATGGGGAGAATTCCTCACTACCATTTTTGACGAGTGGATTGAGCACGATTTTGGTCGGGTATTAGTGCCGTACTTTGAAAATTTTGTCGGAGTGTGGATGGGCAGAGAAAGCACCATGTGTACCTTGAGTGAGATCTGCGGAAAAGGGTTAGCGGTTGAGCCTAATGGCGATGTTTATTCATGTGACCATTATGTCTTTCCTGAATTTCAGCTAGGTAATATTCAGGAACAAGCACTTTCAACTTTAGCCTTCTCGCCAAAGCAGCAGAGTTTTGGGTTCGCCAAACAGAAGTCTCTGCCGAAACAATGCCAAACCTGTGAGTTTAAATTTGCATGCCATGGCGAGTGCCCAAAAAACCGCATCATCAAAAGCCGAGATGGTGAGGCTGGGTTAAATTATCTCTGTGAAGGATGGCTGAGCTTCTTCAAGCATGTCGACCCTATTATTAAGGGCTTACTCAAAGCTAATAATATTCCGTCTCATCTTGGGTAACGGAGTAAGCGTGAATCGATTTAATCAAAATTTACAGTAAGATAGAAGGCTCGCATAAATTATGCGAGCCTTTTGGTTTTTGGTTTTTGGTAACGGGTATATTATATCTAGTCAGCCGATTTTTGGGCTGGGCTCATGGCGAGAAGAGTCTCTTCCATGGCATTGTTTAGAATCGAACGGTTACGCTGCATGGCGGCCATGAGCGTTGAGCCTAGCCATAGGCCATAAAGCATTCGAGACAGCGATTCGGGCTCTGCGATCGTGAAGTCACCGGTCTCATTGCCTTCTTCAAATAGCTTCGCCATACGCAGGATGATCTTTTCTGCGCCTACTGCCATTGTGGACTGTAACGGGTTAGCAGACCCAGATACTTCTCCTGCCAGTTTTACGACAAGACATTGGATATTGAAGTCTTCAGTCAGTTTCGATGCACACCAAAACTCGAAATAGGCTTTAACGCGATCACGGCGAGAAAGCGACTCATCACTTAAAAAGTCGTCCAGCTTAGCGAGATGCTCATCAAAGTAGTTAGTAAGCAGGATCTCACCAAAGTGTTCTTTGGATTTAAAGTAGTGGTAAAAAGAACCCTTCGTGCCTTCCGCTTGGTTGATGATTTTCATCAGGCCAACACCAGCAAACCCGTGTTCATTAATAAGGCTAAACCCTGCATCGAGCATAGCTTGTCGCATGTCTTTCATTGTTCTTACTCTTTATGCTGAGAATGAGGAATAGTGTAACCAGCAACATACCAACCGTCCAGTCTAGCGCGTTAGGACACGGTCAATAATTGACTCGTTTAGTCAAATTGATTTTTCTCTTGCTTACACTTCTAAGCGATAAAACTTTTTTCAAGATAAGCGCATGCTATAAAACGAAAATAACAACCTTATAGGGCTTGTTTGGTGCCTTAAAATGGCTAAATTGGGGTGTTTTAAGTTGCTGTTTTTGTTGGTTTTTAATTTGGTGTTTTCTTGAGATCGCAATGATAGTCTTAGATTAATTTCTTTAGGGGGCTAAATGGACACCAATAACAGCACTTATCATCACCACAATTTTGCTCAGCAAGACTTATCAGAGCTTACATTTACAGCCTGTACGTTTATCCGTTGTGATTTCAGACGTTCGAACTTACGTGACGCAACGTTTATTAATTGTAAGTTCATCGAACAAGGTGATATTGAGGGATGCCACTTTGATATTGCAGACTTACGAGATGCAAGTTTCCAGAACTGCCAGTTGGCGATGGCCAATTTTAGTAACGCCAATTGCTATGGGATTGAGCTACGTGAATGCGACCTGAAAGGGGCGAACTTTACTCGCGCTAACTTTGCCAATCAGGTAAGCAATAGAATGTACTTTTGCTCTGCGTATATTACGGGCTGTAATCTGTCATACGCCAATTTTGAACAAGCTTGTTTAGAGAAATGTGAGCTGTTTGAGAACCGTTGGATAGGCACTTACCTTGGCGGCGCGTCACTGAAAGAGTCTGATCTTAGCCGAGGTGTGTTCTCGGAAGATGTATGGGGGCAATTCAGTATGCAAGGTGCTAATTTATGCCATGCTGAATTAGAAGGGTTAGATCCTCGCAAGGTAGACACATCGGGGATTAAAATCGTTGCTTGGCAGCAAGAGCAACTGCTTGAAACCATGGGTATTGTGGTAATGCCCGATTAATAGGGCTAGCGAAGCGAGTAAATGGTATAGAGAAGGCGGTTGTTTTGTTTTCCTAACCATTGATAGACTACTGGCTCGCGGCTGCACATGTTTATATTCAATTTAATCTAGAGAAAATTATGACTATAGAAAATGTGCTTCCTGAAGATTATGCAGAAATGCTTAAGGTTTGGGAGAATTCGGTCCGAGCAACTCATGACTTTATTACAGAAGAAGATATTGAGTTTTTTAAACCTATCATCATGGAACATGCGTTCCCTGCGGTTTCTTTGAAATGCGTTAAAAATGAAAGTGGTTCGATAGTTGGCTTCGTGGGTGTCCATGATGCAAAAGTCGAGATGCTTTTCGTTTTGAATGAAGTTCGAGGGCAAGGCGTAGGTACGGTGCTGTTGCAACATGCGATTGAGCAGTTAGCAGCCACCAAAGTTGACGTTAATGAGCAAAACCCACAAGCGGTAGGTTTCTATCAGCACATGGGGTTTAAAGTAGAATCACGCTCACCACTTGATGATATGGGAAAACCATTTCCAATTCTGCATATGACGCTGTAAGACTCGGTTGTCGTATCACTCGGTTGTAATCAACCACAGTCGCTAGAAGAAAAGCCCAAAGCTAATAACTTTGGGCTTTTCCGTATCTGAACCAATGATAACCAAATTATCCAATATGAGGCAGATCTGAATAGGTGCGTGAACGAGGTGTTACTCACTTACAAAGTGGTGGTGTTTGTATTTCATACGGGATCTTGGTCACTGATCTTAGCGCTTAACATTACCCAAACGCCCAAATTAAATGTAACCATCATCACAATTAATACTTGGTCAATACGTATAAATAGATCTTTATCACGTTTGTGTAATCTTATTTAAATCCTATAATTGGGCTTGCCATCAAATTTAAACTATTGACTTGTTGTTAATAATAAAATTGTAATTAAATTTCATGATAAATATGAGAGGTAGAGAATAACTAATCGTTTGACTCTGATATTTAAGTGACCTGGATCTCACTTTGTTGCCATTTCTCTATTCTTCTACTTCCATTGATAATAATCCCAACAAAAACGAACAAAGAATAACTGGGATATATTATGCTTTATGACCTTATTGACCACGACCTAATTGATGTTATTAACCACTCTGAATACAAGTGGGAAGATGCAGTTAAGGAAACGACTCGTTACCTACAAGATAAGGGCTACGTTACCGATAACTACGCAGACGCGATCATTCAGTCAACGCATGATAATGGACCTTATTACGTTCTTTGTCCAGGTATTGCTATGCCTCATGCCCGCCCAGAAGCAGGTGTACTAAAGACTGGACTTGGTATTCATGTCTTTTCTAACCCGGTGGATTTTGGGTCTGATATGGGGCCTGCCAATGTCTTATTAACATTAGCTGCAAAGGATTCAGATACACACATTGAGGTTATTCAAGCGCTTAGCGAAATGCTGGTTGATGAAGAAAACATTGCCAAACTGGCTGCTTCTTCTTCAAAAGCAGAAGTGCTTGAAATTATTCATAGACAGGATCTTAAG
>NZ_JBFRUJ010000026.1:0-45965 GCF_041474575.1 Vibrio sp. 10N.222.51.C5 | reverse complement strand
AGTATGAGCAGCGAATAACTTATGCGATACTAGCTCAGTTGGTAGAGCGCAACCTTGCCAAGGTTGAGGTCATCGGTTCGAACCCGATGTATCGCTCCAGCTTTCTTCTAAAAAAGCTAATAAGTACTTTAAACCTCTGTGTTTAAAGGCGACCGCAAAGGTCACGCTCTTTCTTTAATGCTGCGAAGCATAATCCCCCAAAAAAGCAAATAATCCTCCATCATGGTGGATATTTTTTTGTCTTAAATTTTTCTTAGCAACTGAAATGCTAGTAAATATCAGGTCTCTGAAGCAGACACTTGAGGTTTTTCACATCTATAAACAGACTTATCCACAAAATGTTAGGTGTGGATAACTTGGTTGATAAAGTTGTTTCAGGCTTAATTCTTTACCTATCCCTAAAAGATCTTTCTTGTTTTCAATATATTAGATGAATTGCAGCGATCGTAACTTGTTGTTTTTTATCAAGTTGGATGCCTATCTTGGATTTAATAAAAGATCGTTAACTTGTTGTTTTTTGATCTTAATCATTTATCGGTACTGTGTTTAACTTTGCTCGGGTGTCGGAAGTTTACGAGAGTTCTGAATTTTTTCCACATTGTTAGAATTGAGAACAAGGTCAAACATTGTTCTAAAATTATGTGCAACGAGTTGTCTTAAATATTGGACTATCGTTGTGGGTGTCGCTGTCAATCGTTGATACCAAAAGGGCTAGGCGTCTCTTGGTAGTCCTTTCTCAACGATGCGTATCAGCCGGTGCTTTTTGGTGGAGATTTTGCTGTTACTTTTTTGCACACAGCTATTTTTCTGCGTAGAGCTATCTTCTTGCACACTGCTAGCGTTGGGTAACTGCTGTAGTTGTTTATTCAAAGCCCACTCAATATGCACATCAAGCATTTCGTTTTTGCCTTGATGAGACTCCAGGGTTTCAATAATGCGTTGTTGAAATGGTGCATTGCCCATCGCAACAAAGATATTGCGTAACCACTGGGTGTGGCCGATACGTCTGATTGCTGAGCCTTCCATTTTCTTTAGGAAGGTTGCTTCGTCCCAACTTGAAAGTGAAACCAGATCGGCTTCTTGGAAATCTTCTCTGCGGTGAAAGTCTGTTTGCTCTGTGAGTTCGGCATGACGATTCCACGGGCAAACTAACTGACAATCATCGCAACCGTAGATACGGTTACCAATGGCATCTCTATACTCTTCAGGGATCACACCATCATATTCAATGGTTAAGTACGAGATACATTTGCGAGCATCCACTACGCCATCAGCAATAATGGCACCCGTTGGGCAAGAAGTGATACATGCGGTGCATTTGCCGCACTCATCAACACTGGGTTCATCCGTGGGAAGAGGGATGTTAACTAACAGCTCCCCTAGAAAGAACCAAGAGCCAGCGTCTTTATCAAGAATTAATGAGTGTTTACCTGTCCAGCCCAACCCTGCTTTTTGAGCGAGTGGTCTTTCCAAAATGGGCGCTGAATCGACGAAAGGGCGTGAGTCTAAACCCTCGACCTCTTTTTCAATTCTTTGTCCTAGCTTTTTCAACTGGTTACGGAACAATTTGTGATAGTCGCGGCCTAAAGAATAGCGGCTGATGTAGCCTTGAGTGGTATCGCTTAGGTTAGAGGCGAACTGAGCTTCTGGTGGTAGGTAGTTCATTCGAGCGCTGATCACTCGAATTGTGCCTGGGTGAAGTTCATCAGGACGTGCACGCATCATCCCATGTCGAGCCATCCAATCCATTTCGCCGTGGTTGCCAGCATCTAGCCATGCTTGAAGAGGGGCTTCGTGTTCACTTAAATCAACATCGCAGATGCCAACTTTTTGAAAGCCCAGCTCTTTTCCCCAGATTTTAATTTTTTCAGCAAGATGGTCTAGATTCATGGCTTATTTCTTATTTTCTCTGTTTTACAATTAGAGATAAGGCTAATTAAAATTAGGTTCGGCAAAAATGGGGGCGGATCTTAACGGATCTTAGTGGTGTTGACCAGAACAGACGCGTTTTGAGCAGTATTTTTCATAGAACTTACACTTGAGTGCTTGTCTCCCAAAAGCATCACGGTTTACTATTCTTGTTCTTTTGATTTTTATATAGTCAACGATCGATTTTTAGAGAACGTATTCATGAGCACGAAACAATTTACTTTGAAAGATGAACAAGCAACGATTCAATTAGGAACGGAGCTTTCGAATCTTTGCTCACAGCAGACGACTATTTATCTGCATGGTGATCTTGGCGCAGGCAAAACGACCTTTAGTCGTGGCTTTGTAAAAGCACTTGGCCATCAAGGAAATGTAAAAAGCCCAACGTATACTCTAGTTGAACCTTATCAACTTGCAGATTGGCAGGTGTACCACTTTGACCTTTATCGCCTAGCAGATCCTGAAGAGTTAGAGTTTATGGGAATTCGTGACTATTTTACGCCGGATGCTATCTGTTTGGTTGAGTGGCCTGAGAAAGGTTATGGGATGCTACCAGAAGCCGATTTGGATATTGATATTCGTTACCAAGACGATCACCGTATTGTTTCTTTAACCGCTAATAGTGAATACGGACAGCGCTTACTTAGTCAGTTGGAGTTATGTTGATTTCTAAACGCCTTATTTCAACAGTGGCCATGATGGCTGCTGTTTTTTCTATACTGTTTTCTTCACTTGTTTCTGCAAACTCACTGAAAAGTTTAAGGGTTTGGCCTTCTCCAGAAGAAACTCGTGTGGTTATCGACTTAAAATCAGAAGCGGACTTTAGCTATTTCACCCTGAGTAGCCCGAGTCGCTTAGTGGTTGATTTAAAAAATACCAGTCTTGCGACTAAGTTACCGGTCGAGGTGAAAGACAGCCCTGTTCTATCTAAGATTCGTAAGAGCTCACCGCCAGACAAAAACACCTATCGCTTGGTTTTTGAGTTAAAGAAGTCGTCTAAAGCAGAATTATTCAAACTGAGCCCGACCCCAGGTGGTCAGTATGGACACCGTTTGGTGATCGACTTACCTCATGGTGCGGCATTTAAAGCGACATCGACACCGAGTAAGCCAACGGTAAGTAAGAACATTAATCAGGTTAAGCGCCAGAAAGATATTCTAATTGTGATTGATCCTGGCCACGGTGGTGAAGACCCAGGTTCGATTGGTCCTACGCGTAAATACGAAAAAGACGCGACTCTGAGTATTTCTAAGAAGTTAGCAGCTCAACTGAATGCGGTCCCGGGGATCAAAACTCGTATGACTCGTAATGCTGATTACTTTGTGAACCTGAATCGACGTGTTGCGATTGCTCGAGAGAATGAAGCTCACCTGTTGATCTCTATTCACGCCGACGCCTTTACGACGCCTCAACCAAGAGGTGGTTCAGTGTTTGTATTGAACACTCGACGCGCAAATACAGAGATCTCTCGTTGGATTGAGAATAAAGAGAAACAGTCTGAATTGCTTGGTGGTAGCGGTGCAGCGTTCACAAGCAATATTGATGATAAGAACGTAAACCAAACCCTGCTTGATTTGCAGTTTAGCCACTCTCAAAAAGAGGGCTACAAACTGGCAACGGCAATTCTGTCTGAAATGGGTAAGGTTGCGAAACTGCACAATAGCAAGCCGATTAACACCAGCTTAGCAGTATTACGTTCACCACAGATCCCATCAGTACTGGTAGAGACAGGTTTTATTTCGAATCCGACGGAAGAGAAGCTTCTTTTCCAACGTTCGCACCAAGATAAATTGGCACGAGCAGTGACTAAAGCGGTGGTTAAGTATTTGAAGGCTAACCCGCCTGAAGGGATTATCTTGTCTAACGCAACGTCATCAACGGGCAGCGTGAGCCAACATAAAGTCTCTCGTGGTGAGTCTTTGTCTGTGATTGCGAGCAAGTATGGTACGTCGACACAGACGTTGATGAAGTTCAACAATCTGAAATCGAGCAGCCTAGCAATTGGTCAAGTACTTAAGATTCCAGGCAGTGCTTCAACTTCATCATCAAGCAGTGCGGTTAAAACTAAGACCATCACTCACACGGTTAAGTCTGGAGAGTACCTAGGTAAGATCGCCAGCCGCTATAAAGTGTCGGTGGCTGATATTAAACGTGAGAACCGTTTGAAATCAGAGACGGTAAGAGTAGGCCAAAAGTTACGTATTACGGTTGAAGTTAAAGATGTTCCTCTGCGCAAACACAAAGTTGCAAGAGGTGATTACCTTGGCAAGATAGCTTCGAAATACGGCGTGAGCGTCAACAGCATTCGCCAAGCGAATAAGCTAAGATCTGACAGTCTAGCTATCGGCCAAGTGTTGATTATTCCTCACAAGTAGTCTTGGGAATGCTAAACAGCTTCAGGTATATCAATGATAAAAAATAAGAACTAGTGCAAACGTAGCAGCGTTTCCATCAATGGCAGTAAGGTAGCTATAAATATGACGATCAAAATACTGCCAGCTCGGTTAGCTAACCAAATCGCAGCGGGTGAGGTGGTAGAAAGACCCGCTTCTGTTGTAAAAGAGTTGGTTGAGAACAGTTTGGATTCGGGTGCCACTCGTATCGATATTGATATCGAGAAAGGTGGCGCCAAGATGATCCGCGTTCGTGACAATGGTAAAGGCATCGTAAAAGATGAGCTTGCCTTGGCACTGAGTCGTCATGCTACCTCCAAAATCCACACTCTTGATGACCTAGAGGCGATCGTCAGCCTCGGTTTCCGTGGTGAAGCGCTGGCGAGTATTAGCTCGGTTGCGCGCTTGACCATGACTTCACGCCCTGCCACTCAAGATCAAGCTTGGGCAGCACACAGTGAAGGCCGTGATATGCAGGTGAAACTGCAGCCTGCGGCGCATCCTATTGGCACTTCGGTTGAGGTGTTGGACCTGTTCTTTAATACGCCAGCACGCCGCAAATTCTTACGTACCGAGAAAACTGAATTCACCCATATTGATGAGTTGCTTAAACGCATCGCATTGAGTCGTTTTGATGTGACGATCAACCTTCGTCATAACGGCAAGATGATTCGTCAGTACCGCGCTGCAAAAACACAAGTTCAAGCAGAAAAGCGAATCGCTGCGGTATGTGGCAATCCTTTTGTTCGTCATATGCTTAAGATCGAACTTGAGCATCAAGGCCTAAAACTTCATGGCTGGATCACCACGCCAGAAGGAGCAAGACAACAAAGCGACCTGCAATACTGCTATGTGAATGGTCGTATGATGCGTGACAAGCTGATCAATCATGCGATTCGTCAAAGCTACGAAACCAGCCTGCGTCCAGACCAATTCGCGACGTATGTGTTGTTCATTGAACTCGACCCACATCAGGTGGACGTGAATGTCCACCCTGCAAAACATGAAGTGCGTTTTCATCAAGCGCGCCTTGTGCATGACTTTATTTACCAAGCATTGAGTGATGGTTTAGCACAGAGCAAGCAGATCGATGCTGCACCAATCAATCAGTCGGCTTTTCATCAGTCAGAAGTGATTCATCATCAGCAAGATAGTACGAGCTCTGCAGTTGATGGTGTTGCAAGTTTCGCTGAGCCAGAAAGCGTAATGCCTAGCAGTTCGGATCAAACCCAAGTTTCGGATAGGGTGCGACACGCTATTGAGCAAACGCCTGCCTACCCGAGAAAAGCAGAATCAGAGCACGCTTTTGATAAGCCTCAACACAGCGTTAATGATGGTGGGCGACATTATGTTTCATCAATTAGCCCAAGCTCATCAACCAGTCCAAGTTCATTAGCTGGCCGAAGCTCGTCTGCTAGTGAAAGCAACTTTACAGGCTCTCCTCGCCAAGAGTGGATTGAGTCTCGACCTGAACCTAAAAAAGAGAAAGAGCCACACCAACATCATGGTGAACCCGCGCCATCTAAGCGAGAAGTGAAAGCCTATAAAGAGCTTCTGAAAACGCCAGATTTTGATGAGCAAGTTGTACAGCCTTCATCTTCTCAAGAGCATGTGGCACCAGTAGAAACCAGAGACAACTTAGAAAATAAAGAAAATAAAGAAGCTAAGCCTGCTCAACAGAATCCTGTTCATTTAAAGCCAAGATCACCTGTAACGGACTTGGGCAAAGCGGTCTCGATTGTGGAACGTCAGTATCTGGTAATGGGCAATAAGAACGGCAGTGTGCTGGTTTCCTTAGCTAAGGCTGAGTTATTGCGTGTTGTTGGTCAGCTTGATACTCGAGGTGGTGCGTTAAAAAGCCAACCACTATTGGTGCCTTTATCGATTAAGCTGGGTAGTGAACTTGTCGAAGTTGCTAAGGCGCTGAGTCAAACTCTGGCATTACTGGGGATTGAGCTTAAGGCGCGAAACAGCGAGGCGGTAATGGTGATGGGCGTGCCTTCTCCTTTAAGGCAGCAAAACTTACAAATTTTGATCCCAGATCTGTTATCTTACGCGGCTTCAATAAATGCCCAGGGTGCAGTGAAGCAACCTAATGACATGTTGTCAGCTTTGGTTAACTGGATCGGGATTCAAACCGCACAAGTAAAAAGCGACTACACTTTATCTGAAGCGGTTCAACTAGTTGGGGAACTAGAACAACTTTGGCATGGTCTACTTCCATTAGATGATCCAGAGTTTGTTAATCCTATCGACTTTTCAGCGACTATAGCCGCGTTTACGGTTTAATTTTTTCGCGACGACCTTTGTCTTTTTAGCTGAATACGTCGCGACACAAAGCCCTTTGCTAAAAAGCGCTAAAACAGAGAAGCAAATACAAAATATCATGACTGAAAAATTACCTTTAGCGTTGTTTTTAATGGGCCCAACGGCGTCAGGAAAAACAGATTTAGCTATCCGCTTACGTCAGAAATACCCTGTAGAGATCATCAGCGTCGATTCGGCATTGATCTACAAAGACATGGATATTGGTACCGCTAAACCGGATGCGGAAGAGCTTGAGCTCGCGCCTCATCGCTTGATTGATATTTTGGATCCAAGCGAAGCGTATTCTGCGGCAGATTTTCGTCGTGATGCGATCAATGAAATGAATAAGATTGTAGCGGAAGGCAAAATCCCGTTACTTGTTGGTGGCACAATGCTGTACTACAAAGCATTGTTGGAAGGTTTATCGCCATTACCAGCCGCGGATCAAGAGATTCGTAAGCAGATTGAAGCGGAATCTATCGAACAAGGTTGGCAGGCATTGCACGATCAATTAAGAGAGATAGATCCCGTATCCGCTGAAAGAATACACCCAAATGATCCACAAAGGCTTTCAAGGGCATTGGAAGTTTACCGAATTTCGGGTAAAACATTAACAGAGCTAACTCAAACGAAAGGCGATAGCCTGCCATTTCGTGTAAAACAATTTGCAATAGCTCCCAAGGAAAGGACTGAACTCCATCGCCGCATTGAGCTGCGTTTCGAGAAGATGATAGAAGCTGGGTTTGAAGATGAAATGAAGGCGTTGTACGCGAGAGAAGATCTTCACCCTGAACTGCCATCGATCCGATGCGTTGGTTATAGGCAGATGTGGGATTATTTAGACGGTAATTGTGATTTAGACGAAGCGGTTTTCCGTGGTGTCTGTGCAACCCGTCAGTTGGCCAAGCGACAAATCACCTGGTTGCGCAGTTGGGATGATTTAACTTGGTTAGATAGCGAAAACATTGATCAAGCGTTAGAAACTCTTTCAGATGCAATAGCATCTGATTAGTATTGCTGTGTATAATGTGATCGCTTTTGCGTGAATATACTCTGGAAAGGATCCGTTATTGAGGCTTTTAAAAATCACAGCCTTTCAATAACAACGGAGTTTTTTTATTCATTTAGCTCAGATGCAAAGGCCGCACCTTTTTGTGCACCACTAGCTAAATAATTACAACAAAATACAAATAAGGAAAATAAAATGGCTAAGGGGCAATCGCTACAAGACCCATTCCTAAATGCACTCCGTCGTGAGCGCATTCCAGTCTCTATCTATCTTGTTAACGGCATTAAGCTGCAAGGTCAGATCGAGTCTTTCGATCAATTCGTGATCTTATTGAAGAACACAGTAAACCAAATGGTTTACAAGCATGCGATTTCTACTGTGGTACCTGCTCGCGCAGTTAGTCACCACAGCGGCGAGCAACGCACGCCATCTGATCGTCCAGAGAAGACTGAAGATTAATCGTTCAATTTGTACAGCTTGCGCTGTAATAAGGAGTTGGTTGCTTGTTTGACCGTTATGAATCCGGCGAGCGAGCCGTACTTGTTCATATCAACTTCACGCAAGAGGGAGAATGGGAAGATCTAAGCGAATGTGAAATGCTGGTCTCCTCTGCGGGGGTAGAAACGCTACAAGTGATTACTGGTAGCCGACAATCCCCACTCCCTAAATACTACGTTGGAGAAGGTAAAGCCCTAGAAATCGCACAAGCTGTTCAGCTGACCGGTGCTGAAATTGTGATTTTTAACCACTCCCTCTCTCCTGCCCAAGAGCGCAACCTCGAGCAATTGTGTAAATGTCGTGTGATTGATCGCACGGGTTTGATCTTAGATATTTTTGCACAACGTGCGCGAACTCATGAAGGTAAGCTACAAGTTGAGCTCGCTCAGCTTCGTCATATCTCTACCCGATTGATTCGTGGTTGGACTCACCTTGAAAGGCAGAAAGGTGGTATTGGTCTTCGTGGTCCAGGTGAAACTCAACTGGAAACCGATCGACGTTTGTTGCGTGACCGTATAAAGGCAATACTACGTCGTTTAGCGAAAGTTGCTAAACAGCGTGAACAAGGACGACGTGCTCGTAATCGAGCTGAAATCCCAACAATTTCTTTGGTTGGTTATACCAACGCAGGGAAATCAACACTTTTCAATCGCATCACAAGTGCTGGTGTTTATGCGGCAGACCAACTGTTTGCAACCCTAGACCCAACACTACGTAAGATTGATTTGGCAGATGTCGGGCCTGCAATTCTCGCAGATACCGTAGGTTTTATCCGTCATCTACCACACGACTTGGTCGCTGCGTTCAAGGCAACATTACAAGAGACGCAGGAAGCTGACATTTTGTTACATGTTGTTGATGCCAGTGATGACCGTTTTCGTGAGAACATTCAGGCTGTTCATGAAGTATTAGAAGAAATCGATGCTCATGAAGTGCCAACCCTTGTAGTCATGAACAAAATTGACTGCATGGAAGACCAAAAACCTCGAATTGAAAGAGACGAAGAGGGCGCACCTCGCGCTGTTTGGGTTTCTGCAATGGAAGGAGAAGGTATTGAGCTACTGTTTGAAGCTTTAACTGAGCGTTTAGCTAGCCAGATGGTTCAATTCCGGTTGTGTATTCCACATCAACATCAGGGTCGCATTCGCAGCTTATTCTTCGAGATGAAATGTATTCAACAGGAAGAGTATGATGAAAATGGTAACTTGTTGATAGATATCCGAATGCAACAAATAGATTGGTCTAAACTTGAAAAAAGAGAAGGGGCGCTCTTAGGTGACTTTATCGTTACCAAAGAGACTGCTACAGTATAACGTCATATCAAATGATGGAGCTTTCTAATGGCGTGGAATGAGCCTGGAAATAACAACAACGGCGATAATAACGGCCGCGATAATGACCCTTGGGGTAATAAAAATAATCGCGGCGGCCGAGATCAAGGACCGCCAGATCTAGACGAAGTGTTTAATAAACTAAGTCAAAAGTTAGGTGGCAAGTTTGGTAAAAAGGGTGGCAACGGTAACGGGCCATCTATTGGTGGTGGCGGTGCAATTGGCTTTGGTGTCATTGCCGTTATTGCTATTGCTATCTGGTTCTTCGCTGGTTTCTACACCGTTGGCGAAGCAGAAAGAGCAGTAGTACTTCGACTGGGTCAGTTCGACCGTATCGAAGAACCTGGTCTTAACTGGCACCCACGCTTCATCGATGAAATCAGTGATGAGCAACTAGTAAACGTTCAAGCGATTCGTTCTCTACGTGCTGCTGGCACGATGCTAACGAAAGATGAAAACGTTGTGACCGTTGAAATGGGTGTTCAATACCGTGTTTCTGACCCATACAAGTACTTGTATCGTGTAACGAATGCAGACGACAGTTTACGTCAAGCAACCGATTCCGCGCTTCGTGCGGTAATTGGTGACTCACTAATGGATAGTATCCTGACAAGTGGTCGTCAGCAGATTCGTCAAAGCACTCAAGAAACGTTGAACCGTATTATTGATAGCTACGATATGGGTATTCTGATTGTTGATGTGAACTTCCAGTCAGCACGTCCACCTGAGCAAGTGAAAGATGCATTTGATGATGCTATCGCGGCTCGTGAGGATGAAGAGCGTTTCGAGCGTGAAGCTGAAGCTTACCGAAATGACATTCTTCCAAAAGCAACAGGTCGTGCTGAGCGTTTGAAGAAAGAAGCGGTGGGTTACTCAGAGCGCACAGTTAATGGTGCTCTAGGTCAAGTTGCTCAATTCGAGAAACTGCTACCTGAATACCAAGCTGCTCCTGAAGTAACACGTAACCGTATGTACCTAGATACAATGGAAAAAGTGTACTCAAGCACATCGAAAGTCCTGATTGATTCTGAATCAAGCGGTAACTTGCTATACCTACCAATTGATAAGCTAGGCGCACAAGGTGGTTCTCAGTCGGGCTCTCGCCCTGCAAAAGCATCATCAACTTACGATCAAATTGAGTTAGAAACTCAAGCGGATCCAAAGCCTAGCACTCAAACTCGTTCAGACAGTTCACGCCAAGGGAGATACTAATAATGCGTAAATTAATGATCCCTGTATTAGTTGTGACGATTGCCCTTCTATTGATGTCAGTGTTTGTGATTCAAGAAGGTGAGCGTGGCATGGTAATTCGTTTTGGTCGAGTTCTCGATGACAACGGCGTATCACGAATCTATGAACCAGGTCTGCACTTTAAACTACCGATGTTTGATCGCGTAAAAGTACTTGATGCTCGTATTCAAACGATGGATGGCCGTTCTGACCGTTTCGTAACATCAGAGAAAAAAGACGTTCTAATTGATACTTACGCAAAATGGCGTATTGCTGATTTTGGACGTTTCTATCTGAGTACCGGTGGCGGTAATATCATGACGGCAGAAGCACTTCTTGAGCGTAAAGTGACAGATGTTCTTCGTTCTGAAATTGGTTCTCGTGAAATTAAGCAGATCGTGTCAGGCCCTCGTAACAAGGACATCCTGCCAGACTCTGCTGATAGCGAAGTCGTCACAACGGTAGCGGCTGCAGAAGCACTAGAAGTTGATGGCGAACGCGATAAGATCATGGAAAACGTTTTGTCTGGAACGGCAGAAAGTGCGATGGCTGATTTAGGTGTTGAAGTTGTTGATTTTCGTATGAAGAAGATTAACCTTCCTGACGAAATCAGTGAATCTATCTACCGCCGTATGCGTGCAGAACGTGAATCGGTTGCTCGTAGACACCGTTCTCAAGGTCGTGAGAAAGCGGAAGTTATCCGTGCTCAAGCTGAGCTAGAAGTGGCAACAGTTCTTGCTGAAGCTGACCGTACAGCTCGAATCACTCGTGGTGATGCGGATGCAGAAGCAGCGAAGATCTACTCTGATGCGTTCAGCAAAGATCCTGAGTTCTACGGCTTCATGCGTTCATTGCAAGCTTATGAGACATCATTTAACGATAAGAGCGACATTCTAGTACTGGATCCGAAGACTGACTTCTTCCAATACATGAATCAAGCAAGCGGCGCTCCAGCAAAATAAGCTGATGCGTTAGCGAATGCTTAGCTTAATAAGCAAAATACGTTAAAACTTAAAAGGCTCCCATTGTGGGAGCCTTTTTGTTTTCTATGACTTCTTTCAGGAGGAGACATGTTTGTGGATTCACTATTGGGGCGCGAGGGAAGGCGCTTAACAGAGTGGTATTTATAAACAGATTAGTACTTATAGAAACCTAGCGGTAGGTCATGAAAGCGATAACCGCTCCAGCCACCACAAGACAGCCTCCAATGCGGCGCAGTTGCGTGTCTGGTTGCTCGCTCAGTTGCGCGACCATGTTTCTCCAGCCATTGGGTGCAATCAAGGGGCCGAGCCCTTCCACAATAAGTACGAGCCCAATAGCGAGCCAAATTGATTGAGACATGGTTCTGCCTTTTGTCTGTAAAAAAGCAATGATATCAGTATCTTTACACATCTGCCCCCAGTTATGGCTGGTTTATTTTTGTACAGCGTTAACGTTTATGAACAAAAAGTGACTGCAAGAAGTGTGATTCAGTGCTAGAATCCATTTTTAATTAGCAACAGAAATTGGAAAGATGGGAAATAACGTAGTCGTTCTAGGCACCCAATGGGGTGATGAAGGTAAAGGTAAAATCGTTGACCTTTTAACTGAAGATGCAAAATACGTGGTTCGCTACCAAGGCGGTCACAATGCAGGTCACACACTTGTAATTGACGGTGAAAAAACCGTTCTTCACTTAATTCCATCAGGCATCCTACGTAATAACGTTAAATGTGTTATTGGTAACGGTGTAGTATTATCGCCTGACGCACTTCTAAAAGAAATGAAGCCTCTTGAAGATCGCGGTATTCCAGTACGTGAACGTCTTTTCATCTCTGAAGCTTGTCCTCTAATTCTTCCGTACCACATTGCAATCGACAACGCGCGTGAAATCGCTCGTGGCGCTAAAGCTATCGGTACAACGGGTCGTGGTATCGGTCCTGCTTACGAAGATAAAGTTGCTCGTCGCGGTCTACGCGTTGGCGACCTTTTCGATAAAGAAGCATTTGCTGAGAAGCTAAAAGAAGTGATGGAATTCCACAACTTCCAACTAGAGCACTTCTACAAAGCTGAAACAGTAAGCTACGAAGAAGTTCTTGAGCAAGCGATGAGCTACGCAGATATGTTAACTGCGATGGTTATCGACGTAACTGACGAACTAGACGCAGCACGTAAGCGCGGCGACAAGATCATGTTCGAAGGTGCTCAAGGTACGCTACTAGATATCGACCACGGTACTTACCCATACGTAACGTCTTCTAACACGACTGCTGGTGGTGTTGCTGCAGGTTCTGGTTTCGGTCCTCGTCACATCGGTTACATCCTTGGTATTACTAAGGCTTACTGTACTCGTGTTGGTTCAGGTCCATTCCCTACTGAGCTATACGATGGCCTTGAGAAGCAAGACCCAGTTGGTAAACACCTAGGCGATGTTGGTCACGAGTTTGGCGCAACAACTGGTCGTCTACGTCGTACTGGTTGGTTCGATGCTGTTGCTATGCGTCGTGCAATCCAAATCAACTCTCTATCTGGTATGTGTCTAACTAAACTAGACGTTCTAGATGGCCTAGAAGAACTAAAAATCTGTACTGGTTACAAGATGAAAGATGGTTCTATCCTAGAAGTTTCTCCAATGGCTGCTGAGTCATTCGAAGAAGCGACGCCAATCTACGAAACAATGCCTGGTTGGTCTGAAAACACATTTGGTGCTAAATCTATCGACGCGCTTCCACAAGCTGCTCTAGATTACATCAAGCGTATCGAAGACCTAACTGGCGTTCCAATTGATATCGTATCAACTGGCCCAGATCGTAACGAAACTATCATCAAGGTTCACCCATACGGCGCTTAATGCCCGCATGAGTGATTACCAGGCACGAACAGTGCTTTGATAATGAAATAGTTTTCTAAAAGCCGACTTTATTAAGTCGGCTTTTTAATACCTGCAATTTAGCCGTTCACTCTTTGATGGTGATCTTTTAAGCGTCATCTGGCAAAATATTGCCCATTAGCGGCAAGTTTTGTCTAAAGCCATCAGGGTTATTGCCGATACAGATATCATGGAAAGTGAAGTTCACCCTGTTTTGTGCGTGTAGAAATCCTCTGCACCCCTCAATAGATAACTTTAGCGACAGATAATAGAGTGCAGGTATGAAGCTACGAATTGTAGCAGCTTCATTGATAATGGCGCTGAGCTCATCCTTGAGTCATGCTAATTTGGCTGATGTGGGAGAGCCCGTTCCAATATATACAGAAGCTGAACTGATTAATTTAATCGAAAATAATCAACATCTAGAGCGAGTGAAAGCTGATAAGTGCCAGTTAGTTGAAGATATCGTTGCTCGTGCAACGCGTATTAGCTTGCCTTCTTATGAGTTTTTATACGGCGATATGTTGGCTTGGGGTGTGTGTGTTCCACAAGATGTAGAGCTTGGCCTTTACTATATGGAAAACGCGGCACATCAAGGTTTACCCGCTGCATTAGAGCAGTTAGGTCGTTATTACTCTCGTGGTACTTTGGTACAACAAGACAAAGAGCGTGCGATTCCGTATCTACGTGAAGCGGCTTCGATGGGGAATCTAAGTGCGAGTATTCACTTAGCTGAACTCTTGTTACGTGACTACGGTAGTCCATTGGATTATGAAGATGCTTACCGTTGGTTGTATAACTCGGTAACGGCAGACCAAAGACAACACAGACGTATCACTGTGCTTCGTAGTGGTCTGGAACAGAGAATGCCAGACAATATTATTGCTCGAGCAAAACGTCGAGACGTGTTCTGGTAATACCGAGCAAAAAAACTGTAATGATCCCTGCACTCATTGTTACAGGAAATAAGATTTAAAAAGCCCCGCCTAATTGAATTAGTGCGGGGCTTTTTACGTTTAGATGGTCATGCTATTCGATAGCGAGCTTATTGAACAACCTCACCAGACTCAATGACCGTTTCACGAACAACCTTGGTGAAATCGAGTGCTTCTTGACGAATCTTGTCTTCGTCTACCGTTAGCATGTCGCGGTCTTGCATGATGATCTTGCCATCAACGATGGTGTGGCGAACGTTACCCGAGTTAGCAGAGTAAACTAATGCTGAGTATGGGTTGTACACTGGAACCATGTTTGGTGCCTTGGTATCGATCACTATGATGTCGGCGAGTTTGCCTGCTTCAAGAGAGCCAATCTTATCTTCCATGTGTAGCGCTTTTGCTGCGCCCATGGTCGCCATGTCGATCACTTTGATCGGCGGCATCGCAGCACGATCTTTATTAACTAGCTTGTGAACCTTAGCGACTTGGTTGAACTCATCAATCGTGCTCAGTGTGTTACCAGACATTGGGCCATCGGTACCTAAACCGATACGCACGTTCTCGTCATACATCTTAAGGGCAGGTGATACACCTTTTGCTGACTTGATGTTAGCACTCATGTTATGAGCTACACCCATATCCGATTTCTTCACCAGTTCGATATCATGTTCGTCAACGAGGATCATGTGTGCACCCACCAAGTTCTTGTTGAGTGCGCCAATGCTGTCCATGTATTGAACCGGGGACAATCCATCAGAACGCTCTGCGATTTTCTCTTCTTCACGGTGTGATTCTGCAAGGTGAATCATTACTGGAACATCTAATTCTAGGGAGAGCTTAGATATTTTCTGAAGGATCTCTGTGGTGTTGGTGTAAGGCGCATGTGGGGCAAACGCTGGTGTGATGCGTGGGTGATCTTTGTATTCTTCAATGAAGTTCAACGCGTACTTAATGCCTTCTTCTGCGTTGGCCGCGTCGGCGACTGGGAACTTAATCACCGTTTCACCTAGGATGGCACGCATACCGATCTTATCGACGGTTTTTGCGACTTCATCTTCGAAGTAGTACATGTCGGCGTAAGTGGTCACACCGCCTTTCACCATTTCAACGTTACCTAGGTTGGCACCAATGCGTACCATGTCTCGCGATACTAGCTTCTTCTCTAGCGGGAAGATGTAGCGGTGTAGGCGATCTGGCACATCATCGGCCAACGAACGAAAAACTGTCATTGATACATGAGTATGAGTATTGATGAGACCCGGCATAACGATATCGCCATCAACGTCTAACACTTGCTTAGCTTGGTACTGCTTCTCTAGTGAAGCATCACCCACCGCAATGATTTTGTTGTCTTTGACGACAACAGTACCGCTTTCATAAACCGTTTTGTCTTGGTTCATGGTTAGAACCATCGCATCGGTAATCATCAGGTCAGCCTTTTCCATTGCCGAACTTGCGAATGGGAACAGCGCTAGGCTCGCCATAGCTGAAGCCAATAAAGTGCGTTTTAGTTTCATATCATACCCAGAACAGGAGTTGGTAAAGTGCGTGGATAATAGTGTATTTCATTCATGGCGCAAACGTTTGTTTTATCGTTTGCTTGAAGTTTTGATGATAATCCACGTCTATGAAGCGATGTTTCACAAAGTGAAGATATGTATCAATCTGAGGTTATTTGAGTGTTTTCTAAAGCATATCTGTAGCTTACCCCTAGCATCAGATATACTAGGGGTATATACCTTCCTTGCTTAAGCAGGCCCGCCTATGTCAAAAAACACACCAACGTCAGAAAATACGACAGCGACAACCACTGTTGATCCTTTTGCCGACCGAGAGTCGAAAAATTACGATAACCCAGTACCAAGCCGAGAGTTCATTATTTCGTTTCTAACAGACGCGAATATTCCGATGAACCGCAACGATCTATTCGAAGCTTTGGGTCTTGCTGGAGAGGAACAATATGAAGGGCTGCGTCGTCGTTTGCGTGCAATGGAGCGTGATGGACAGCTTATCTTTACTCGTCGTCAGTGCTACGCATTGCCTGAGAAGATGGAACTGATCAAAGGCTATGTGATTGGTCATAAAGACGGTCATGGTTGGGTTCGCCCAGACGGCAGTGTGGGTAAAGACAATGATATCGTGCTGCCGCATCATCAGATGAAAACCATCATGCACGGTGATTACGTATTGGTTCAGCCTACTGACAACAGTAAGCGTGGCCGTCGTGAAGGTCGCTTGGTTCGTGTGCTTGAAGAGCGTAAAACGCCACTTGTTGGTCGCTTCTTCCTAGAGTACGGGCATTCTTACGTTGTTGCTGATGATTCGCGTATTAGTCACGACATCCAGATCCCTACTGAGCATAAAGGCGGTGCTCGAATGGGTAATGTGGTTGTGATTGAAATTACGGATCGCGGTGGTCGTTCTCGTAACATGATGGGGAAAGTAACCGAAGTTCTTGGTGAAAACATGGCGCCGGGTATGGAAACGCAGATTGCGATCCGTACTCACCAGATCCCACAAGAGTGGCCTGAAGCGGTAGATAAGCAAATCGAAAACCTCGGTGAGCATGTTCCTGAAGAAGCAAAAGAAGGACGTGTAGACCTGCGTAAACTGCCATTGGTTACCATTGATGGTGAAGATGCGCGTGACTTCGATGATGCGGTTTACTGTGAAGCGAAGAAAGGCGGCGGCTGGCGTCTATGGGTAGCGATTGCTGACGTAAGTTACTACGTTCGCCCAGATACAGCGCTAGACAAAGAAGCGATTAACCGTGGTAACTCGGTATACTTCCCGTCACAAGTCGTGCCAATGCTGCCAGAAGTGCTTTCAAATGGTTTGTGTTCATTGAACCCTCAGGTAGACCGTTTATGTATGGTGTGTGAGATGACTATCTCAGACAAAGGTAAACTGTCAGGCTACAAGCACTACGAAGCGGTAATGAATTCTCATGCTCGTCTTACTTATAACAAAGTAGGCGCGATCTTAGATGGCAATGAAGAATTACGTGAGCGTTACGAACCTGAAGTACCACATCTTGAAGAGCTTCATAAGATGTATAAGGTGCTTAAGAAAACGCGTGACGAACGTGGTGCGATTGAATTTGAAACGGTAGAAACTAAGTTTATCTTCAATGCGGATCGTAAGATTGACCGTATTGAGCCAGTAATTCGTAACGATGCACACAAGATCATCGAAGAATGTATGATTCTTGCGAATATCGCATCGGCATCTTACGTAGAAAAAGCGAAAGAGCCTGCGCTGTACCGTGTTCACGAAACTCCGGGCGAAGAGCGCTTAATGGGCTTCAAGAGCTTTTTAAGTGAATTAGGTTTAACACTGGAAGGTGGTCTGTCGCCATCACCAGTAGACTATGCACAACTGATGCAACAGATTAATGAACGTGAAGATCGTGAATTAATCCAAACTATGCTGCTACGCTCAATGAAGCAAGCGGTATACAACGCGGATAACGCGGGTCACTTTGGTTTAGCTCTTAAACGCTATGCTCACTTTACCTCGCCAATTCGTCGTTACCCAGATTTGCTATTGCACCGTGCGATTAAGTACCTTATTGCGAAAGAAGAAGGTCGTAACAGCGAACGTTGGACGCCAACTGGTGGTTACCACTACACTTTCGATGATATGGACTTCTACGGCGAGCAGTGTTCAATGACTGAACGTCGTGCTGATGACGCAACGCGTGAAGTAAACGACTGGTTGAAGTGTGAATACATGCAAGACCATGTCGGTGAGGTGATGGATGGTGTGATTGCCAACGTGACTGGTTTTGGCTTCTTTGTTCGTCTAACTGAACTGCACATTGATGGCTTGGTACACATCTCAGCGCTAGCGAATGATTACTACCAATTTGATGCTGTTGGTCAGCGTCTAGTGGGTGAAAGCTCAGGTAATATCTACCGCTTGGGTGATTCGGTTAAAGTGAAGGTTTCTGCGGTTAATTTAGAAACTCGCCAAATCGACTTTGACTTAGAAGACACTGATCGTCAGCCGCGTGGCAAAGGCAAAACAGCCAAGAAGCGTGCAGCCGAAGCGATGAAAAAGGCGAAAAGCAAGAAGCGCTCAGCAGTGAAGAGTAATAAGCCAGGTGTATCAGCGAAGCCTATGGTTGAGCCAACTAAGCGACCTGACGGAAGCAGCGAAGGCCCTGCTAAGAAGAAAAAGCCAGCGAATAAAACCGGTGCTGCTAAAGCTCGCGCTAAGAAAAAGCGTGCAGCAAGCCGTAAGCCAAAGGCTGATAACTCTTAAGACTGATAAATCTTAAGGCTAATAAGGCGCTCTGCTAATCAGGTTTAGCGCCTAACTGATTTAATTTAATGCGAGAGTATCAGGCGTAAGACGCTACTCTCGAAATGAACAACACAGAGAGGGATGCATCGGCATTGATGTCATTCTTCTCTGAGCAATAAGAGTAACTTGAGACAATGAGTAACGAATTTATTTACGGTATTCACGCGGTGAAAGCCGTACTAGAAAAAGATCCTGCACGTTTTATCGAAGCGTATGTATTGAAAGGTCGCCAAGACGAGCGTCTTCTTCCATTACTGAACCAACTGCAACAGTTTGGTGTGTCGATTCAACAGATGGGTCGTAAGCCGTTGGATGAAAAAGCACAAGGTGCGAATCACCAAGGTCTTATTGCTAAGGTGAAGCCTGCTAAGCAGCTTAATGAAACTCACCTAGACGATATCCTAGCGCAGCACGAACAGCCTTTGCTGTTAGTTCTAGACGGCGTAACAGACCCTCATAACCTAGGCGCTTGTCTACGTAACGCGGATGCCGCAGGTGTCGCTGCTGTTATCGTACCTAAAGATCGCTCTTCGCCGTTAACAGCAACGGTAAGCAAGGTTGCATGTGGCGCAGCTGAAACGGTTCCTCTCGTGCGCGTAACCAACCTAGCTCGCACAATGCGTGCACTGCAAGAGCAGGGCGTATGGTTTGTGGGTACGGCAGGTGAAGCAACGCATGATATCTATCAAGCGAAGCTAACGGGTCCTCTTGCGGTAGTTATGGGTGCAGAAGGTGACGGTATGCGTCGTTTAACTCGTGAAACTTGCGATGATCTGATTAAGATTCCAATGGCAGGTAGCGTATCGAGCTTAAATGTTTCTGTGGCGTCGGGTATTTGCCTGTTCGAAGCGGTAAGACAGCGTTTAGCTCAGTAATGCGTTAACGCTGCTTTAAGTCTATGAATTTATTAGCGCTCACCACTTGCTGGTGGGCGTTTCTTTTTAGGCTGTTATAGCAAAATCCATCGGTTTGTCGGATGGCTAGATGGCGACAGAAAAACTGTTTCATTATTCACCAAATAGCGCTTGCCAATACCGGGTTCTTTCTATAACATTTGCCGTCCTTAAAACTCGGTCATTTATCTTTAGTTCCTTGCTTCCTCTGGACGACCGGGCCACTCGTGGAAGCTAATAATCCGTAAGGAGCAACCAAATGCGTCATTACGAAATCGTATTCATGGTTCACCCTGATCAAAGCGAGCAAGTTGCTGGCATGATCGAGCGTTACACTGGTTCTATCACTGAAGCTGGCGGTACTATCCACCGTCTAGAAGACTGGGGTCGTCGTCAAATGGCTTACCCAATCAACAAGCTTCACAAAGCTCACTACGTTCTTATGAACGTTGAAGCTGGTCAAGAAGTGATTGACGAGCTAGAAACTGCTTTCCGTTTCAACGATGCAGTTCTACGTAACATGATCATGCGCACTAAAGGCGCTGTGACTGAGCAATCTATTATGCTTAAGCAAAAAGAAGAGCGTGCAGAGCGTGCTCCTCGTCGCGAAGAGCGTACAGAAGCTAAACCAGAAGCAGCTGCTGAGTAATTCTTTTTTGGCTTAACGCCTTAAAAAATTCTCAACTTGTTTTAGGTCATTGATAGTTATTTCGATAATTGTGAAAGACCGCTTTACTAAATTTAAGATCAGGAGATAGCCCATGGCTCGTTTCTTCCGTCGTCGTAAATTCTGCCGTTTCACTGCAGAAGGCGTACAAGAGATTGACTACAAAGACGTAGCAACTCTTAAAAACTACATCACTGAAGCTGGTAAAATCGTACCTAGCCGTATCACTGGTACAAGCGCTAAGTACCAGCGTCAACTAGCTCGCGCTATCAAGCGTTCTCGTTACCTAGCTCTACTACCGTACACTGACAAGCATCAGTAATCGGTAATAGTTAATAATAGTTTAAGAGGACTAAGATAATGCAAGTTATTCTACTTGATAAGATCGGTAACCTAGGTGGCCTTGGCGACCAAGTAAACGTTAAATCTGGTTACGCTCGTAACTTCCTTATCCCACAGGGTAAAGCAGTTATGGCAACTAAAGACAACGTTGCTATGTTCGAAACTCGTCGTGCTGAACTAGAAGCTAAAGTTGCTGAGCAACTAGCTGCTGCTGAAGCTCGTGCAGAGAGCGTTAACACTCTAGAAGGCGTTACAATCGCTTCTAAAGCTGGTGACGAAGGTAAACTATTCGGTTCTATCGGTACTCGTGACATCGCTGACGCTATTACAGCGGCAGGTGTTGCAGTAGCTAAGAGCGAAGTACGCCTACCTGAAGGCGCTCTACGTAACATCGGCGAATTCGAAGTAAGCATCCAACTTCACTCTGAAGTTTTTGCTACTGCGAAAATCGCTATCGTTGCAGCTGAGTAATTTCAGTACCAAGACGAATTCTTTCTTTTGAAAGTTTTAAACACCAGCTTCGGCTGGTGTTTTTTTATGTCTGGAATATAGGAAAGTACAAGGAAGGGCTACATTAGGTAAAAAGCTTACGGTGATCCATAAGCTGTTATTGCTGAACAAGTTGTTCTCAAGGTTAGAGGTGGTCTAAGATTAGAACTGGAAGAGCAAGTTGATCGATAGAACAGAGTCTTGTTTGCTTAAGCCTTCAGGCACTTTATCGTGGTACTGGCGAGAGTGAGCGATCTTCAGCGCGATATTGTCAGTAATATCGTTGATGGCTTCTAACTCAGTATCAAACTTTAGGTTACTGTGACCAGAGACAAGCGTCACGTCTGCCTTGAGCTGCAAATTCTTCAACACCTGCCATGACGTATTCACGTTGCCACGGAAAATTGCCTCTTCAACAATCTCTGGGAAGATGATGTCATCATCATCAATCTCATCAAGGTTCGGTTCTTGGTAACGAAAACCTGGTCCCACTTCGACTTCCAACACAAACTCTTCGGTATTCGAAAACTGGTAACCCAGACCACTCGAAATTGTGTAGTCCTTAAAGTAAGCACTGTATCTCGAGTCGACTCCTTTGAAACTGCCGTAAAGGTAGGTTTTAGGGCTTAACTTGTAGTCACTCTGAGCTGAGTAAGTCGATTGCCTTTTATCTTCTTCGCCATCTTTGTAGAGGTTGTAGTATTTCCATTCACCACTGGTTCTATGACGGCCAGCCGTGTACTCACCGTTAAGGCGTGCGTTAAGCGCTCGTGAATCAGAGTTACCAGTATGCGACTGATATCCAAATTCGACTTCCGTTTTTAGCGGGCTCGGCAGTTCTGTATCACTTGTATCACTCGGTGCGATATCCAACTCTTTTTCTTCAGGTGTCGGTGCAACGACGATCGGCTCAGCAGTAGGTTCTGAAACTACTATAGAGTCGAGAATAGAATCAACAGAGGTATTAGCATCAACAGAGGCTTTAGTATCATCAGCTAAGACCAACGGAGTGCTCAGGAGACCGATGCTTAGAAGACTAGAGCTTAGAAGACCAGTGCTCAGAGCCAATAATTTGGACACGCATACCTCTAGTTATACAGTGAGTGAATGGCAGGATCGTAATGCTACCCTTGGTTAATTCCGTCAGCAATAGGTAAATTCTTCCTGAAGAATAAAACAAACTCATAGGATCGGATTACAAACGGATGTTCTTGGGTATAATGAACGATCATTATTAGTTATTGAGTGTAGTCATAGTGGATACCAAAAGTCAGAAATCAGCCAACGATCAGGTGGACGCCATCAAGGTCCCGCCACATTCATTAGAAGCTGAGCAATCTGTTATTGGCGGTTTGTTATTAGATAACGAACGCTGGGATACAGTTGCCGAAAAGGTTGTGGCCAAAGACTTTTATAGCCGTCCTCACCGTCTGATCTTTGAAGCGGTAAAGGATATCCTTGAAGAAAGTTCTCCTCTGGATCTTATTACACTCTCTGAACATTTAGAGCTGCGTGAGCAACTTGAAGAAGTGGGTGGCTTTGCTTACCTTGCTGACTTAGCGAAAAACACACCAAGTGCCGCAAACATCAATGCGTATGCGGATATCGTAGCGCAACGTGCACTTGTTCGTAGCCTGATTGGTGTCGCGAATGAGATTGCTGATTCTGGTTATGACCCTCAAGGTCGTACTTCGGAAGAGCTGGTTGATCTTGCTGAAAGTAAAGTCTTCGCGATTGCCGAAGGCCGTGCAAGTGAAAACGAAGGTCCACAAAACGTTGATAGCATTCTAGAGAAGACGCTAGAACGTATCGAGATCCTATACAAAACGCCGCAAGATGGTGTGACAGGTGTCGATACTGGCTTCAACGACCTCAACAAGAAAACAGCAGGTCTACAAGGCTCTGACTTAATTATTGTTGCTGCTCGTCCATCGATGGGTAAAACCACATTTGCGATGAACTTGTGTGAAAACGCGGCGATGAAGCAAGACAAACCGGTTTTAATCTTCTCGCTAGAGATGCCAGCCGAACAGCTGATGATGCGTATGCTTGCGTCACTTTCTCGCGTAGACCAAACCAAGATTCGTACTGGTCAGCTAGATGATGAAGATTGGGCTCGTATCTCGTCGAGTATGGGTATTCTGATGGATAAGAAGAATATGTATATCGATGACAGCTCGGGTCTAACGCCAACAGAAGTGCGTTCTCGTGCTCGACGTATCGCTCGTGAACACGATGGTATCTCTATGATCATGATAGATTACCTTCAATTAATGCGTGTACCTTCGTTATCTGATAACCGTACTCTTGAAATCGCCGAGATTTCTCGCTCATTGAAAGCGTTAGCAAAAGAGCTCAACGTTCCGGTTGTGGCACTTTCTCAGCTTAACCGTTCCCTAGAGCAACGTGCTGATAAGCGCCCAGTAAACTCGGATTTGCGTGAATCAGGTTCGATTGAGCAAGATGCCGATTTGATCATGTTCATCTATCGTGATGAGGTTTATAACCCAGATAGTTCCTTGAAAGGCATTGCTGAGATCATCCTTGGTAAGCAACGTAACGGTCCGATCGGTTCTGTTCGTCTTACGTTCCAAGGCCAACACTCCCGATTTGATAACTATGCAGGCCCTGCATTTGATGATGAGTAATCGCTAATGACTTACATGAAAGCGGCGACGGCGAGCATTGACTTAAACGCGCTCGAACATAACCTGAACCAGATAAAGTCGAAGGCTCCTCAGTGCAAGGTCATGTCTGTTGTGAAAGCCAATGGCTACGGACACGGCTTACTGCATATCGCCAAGCATTCAAAAAGCTCTGATGCTTTTGGTGTGGCGCGTATTGAAGAAGCGTTACAACTTCGTGCTGGTGGCATTGTTAAACCTATTTTGTTGCTGGAAGGATTTTACTCTTCGGGCGATTTACCAATCCTGGTGACCAATAACATTCAAACAGTAGTGCATTGTGAAGAGCAATTAAGCGCGCTAGAGAATGCAGATTTGGAAACACCTGTTGTGGTATGGCTAAAAGTCGACAGTGGTATGCACCGACTAGGTGTTCGCCCTGAGCAATACCAAAACTTTGTCGAGCGTTTGCATCAATGTGCGAATGTTGCCAAACCTCTCCGTTACATGAGCCACTTCGGTTGTGCTGATGAGCTGGATAGAGCAACCACTGTTGAACAGACAGAGCTTTTCTTGTCTCTTACCGAAGGTTGTGAAGGGGAGCGTTCACTTGCTGCCTCTGCGGGTTTGCTCGCTTGGCCAGACAGCCATCTTGATTGGGTTCGTCCGGGAATCATCTCTTACGGTGTTTCTCCGTTTGTTGATAAATCAGCGCAAGAGCTTGGCTTTTTGCCTGTGATGACACTGACCTCACACCTGATTGCAGTTCGCGATGTGAAAGCCGGTGAAAGTGTGGGTTATGGCGGAAACTGGACCAGTGAACGTGATACCAAGGTTGGTGTTATCGCGATTGGTTACGGTGATGGTTATCCTCGTACTGCACCTAACGGTACTCCAGTGTTCGTTAACGGTCGAAAAGTACCGATCGCAGGACGTGTGTCAATGGACATGCTAACGGTTGATCTAGGCCCTGATGCGGCAGATAAAGTGGGTGATGAAGCGACTCTGTGGGGTAAAGATTTACCTTCAGAAGAAGTGGCTGAACATATCGGCACTATCGCTTACGAGTTGGTCACTAAGCTGACTTCGCGTGTTGCGATGGAGTATGTGAAGTAATCATGGATCTTGATAAGTAAATTATGTTCAAGCGAACGACTCGAAACTGGCTAATGTCTGCAATGACATTACTCGGTGTCAGCTTTTCTTCTTCCGCTGCGAGTGAAGAAAAAGATTCAGCCTTTGTCCCTTTCTATTTTAGTACTGAAACTTTGGGCAATACCTTTGGGGTTGCGGGTGTCGCAAAGGGTGTTTGGCAACCTCAAGCCGCTCTGTTTGGTATGGCACTCTATTCAGACAAAGACAGTTATGTCGGTTTTCTATCGGCCTTTAACTACGCTTTGTCTGAGAATGTTTTATTCAGTACTCAGATGTACCAAGCGCGCTTCAACGACAACCCTTATTACATAGGCTCTCAAGGCGATAACGATTCATCTATTGATGATAAAACCATTGCCGATGGCCTAGAGCAAAACTATCAGTTTGAATTTAAGTATTTGCTACCTTGGGGCAATGTTGCAGAACATGGCTTGTTAGGGGCTTTTCAGCCAATCAAAGATGTGAGTTTTGCTTCGCCAGTCGAGTCGGGTGTCAGTTCGATTATCTTCACGCCTTTTTATACGGCACGTGAGCTAGAAGGTTTAAACAACACGGAAGAGGCGACAGGCTTTAGTCTGGCATTGGATTGGGATAACCGTGATAGCACACGTAACCCAACCACGGGCTCTCATACTAACCTTGAATTCACGACCGGCGCAGAAAGTTGGTCTAACGATGACTTGTGGCTTAAGTGGACCTTCCAAAATAGCCAGTACTTTGCTTTAGGTCCTTTAGGGGACTTATTCGATCAACAAGTTTTAGCATTCGATTTCTATACCGCTGACACGCCAACGTGGGACAACTGCTCTGGGCAAGACTGTGCTCGCCCACCAGAAACGGAGCAAGCTCGATTGGGTGGTTTGTATCGTTTACGAGGTTATACCGGAGGTCGTTATCACGGTCGCTCTGCAGTTCATTATTCTGCTGAGTACCGAGTACTTCCTGACTGGCAACCACTTGGTGATATCCCACTGATAAACTACTACGATTTGCCTTGGTGGCAATGGGTAGCGTTTGCTGAATTAGGGCGCGTTGCCGAAGAGTACGACATCAAAACACTGCACTCGGATATGAAATGGAGCTTAGGTGGCGCGGTGCGTTTCCAAGTGGAAGGTATTGTTGTTCGTGCAGAATTAGCGCGAGGCGGTGATGAAGGAACCTTTAGGGTTATGATAAACCAGCCCTTCTAAAGCTTTCGGCCTACAGTAGGCCAAATACTATCTTGATAAGAGTGGTCGTGGAAACACACCACTCTTTTTGTATTAAAAAGGCACTGTTTTTATTAATAAAATCTTGCTTTCAAATAGTCTACTCACCTTGAATAGTCGCAATCACTGTGCGGCTTCCACCACAATCTCGGTGCTCTCCTAAGTAAATGCCCTGCCATGTTCCTAAAGCTAAACGACCATTGCTAATTGGTATTGTCACACTGGTGCCAAGTGTCGATGCTTTAATGTGGGCAGGCATGTCATCATCACCTTCATAGGTGTGTCTGTAGTAGGGCGCTCGCTCTGGGACAAACTTATTGAAGTGCGACTCCATATCGTTACGGACGGTAGGATCTGCGTTCTCATTTAGTGTGAGGCTGGCAGAGGTATGTTGGATAAAAAGATGTAATAAACCAACAGATAGAGAATTGATATCGTGTATCTGTTGTTCAATTTCATCAGTAATGAGATGAAATCCACGCTTTCGTGCATTTAGGTGTATAGTCTTCTGAATCCACATACGCCATCCTTTATAATGTATTTGGAAAAAAAGTGGTTTAACGCTATCTTTTGAACTTGAATTTATCAGGTATCGCTCACATTTAATTATGTTAGAGCTAGAGTCTGTACCGATTCTTCTGTCAGGAAATCTAATCCTGATTTATCTCAAGGTACAGCTCTTCATATGCGGCATAATACGTCGTGAAAAAAAATTACAAAGAATCTTTCAGTGGTGACGCGGTTTGGTCATCACAGAAAAATATAAACTTTCGCCTAATCGGGGGTTCTATTCATCACCCAGGTGACGTTTAGAATAAAACCTACAGTAACATCGGGATAGATACCATGTTGAAAAATATCAACCCAACGCAAACACAAGCGTGGAAAGCTCTAACGGCACATTTTGAGTCTGCTCAAGATATGGATATGAAAGAGCTGTTTGCTCAAGATGCAAAGCGTTTCGAGAGCTTTTCTACTCGTTTCGGTTCTGACATCTTAGTGGATTACTCTAAGAACCTTATCGATGCTGAAACTATGCAGCACCTATTTGCTCTTGCGAACGAGACTGAAGTTAAGTCTGCAATCGAAGCAATGTTCGGTGGTGATGCAATCAACAAGACTGAAGGTCGTTCAGTACTTCACACTGCTCTACGTAACCGTAGCGACAAGCCAGTAATGGTTGACGGCAAAGACGTAATGCCAGCAGTTAACGCTGTACTAGCAAAAATGGAACTGTTCACACACCGCATCGTTTCTGGTGAGTGGAAAGGTTACACAGGTAAAGAGATCACTGATGTTGTAAACATCGGTATCGGCGGTTCGGATCTTGGTCCATACATGGTGACTGAAGCACTAACGCCATACAAAACTCGCCTAAACATGCACTTCGTTTCTAACGTAGATGGCACTCACATCGTTGAGACACTTAAGCCTCTTAACCCAGAAACAACGCTATTCTTAGTGGCATCTAAAACATTCACGACTCAAGAAACAATGACTAACGCGCACTCTGCACGTGATTGGTTCTTGGCTGAAGCGGGTGACAACGCACACGTAGCTAAACACTTCGCAGCACTATCAACTAACGCAACTGCGGTCGCTGAGTTTGGTATTGATACTGACAACATGTTCGAATTCTGGGACTGGGTTGGTGGTCGTTACTCACTATGGTCTGCAATCGGTCTTTCTATCTCACTATCTGTTGGCTTCGATAACTTCGTTGAGCTACTAGAAGGTGCTCACGAGATGGATAACCACTTTGCTTCAACTGAGTTTGAAAGCAACATTCCAGTAATCCTTGCGCTTATCGGTATTTGGTATAACAACTTCCACGGCGCTGAGTCAGAAGCAATTCTACCTTACGATCAATATATGCACCGTTTTGCGGCTTACTTCCAACAAGGCAACATGGAATCGAATGGTAAATTTGTTGACCGTGACGGCAATCCAGTAGAATACCAAACTGGTCCTATCATCTGGGGTGAACCAGGTACAAACGGTCAGCACGCTTTCTACCAACTGATTCACCAAGGCACTAAGCTGATCCCATCAGACTTTATTGCTCCTGCTATCAGCCACAACCCAGCATCTGATCACCACCAGAAGTTGATGTCTAACTTCTTTGCTCAAACTGAAGCACTAGCATTCGGTAAGACAAAAGAGACAGTGGAAGCTGAATTCCTGGCGGCTGGCAAAACAGCTGAAGAAGTGGCTGAGCTTGTACCTTTCAAAGTATTTGAAGGTAACCGTCCAACGAACTCTATTCTTGTTAAGCAAATCAACCCTCGCTCTTTAGGTAACCTAATCGCGATGTACGAGCACAAGATCTTCGTTCAAGGCGTTATCTGGAACATCTTCAGCTTCGACCAATGGGGTGTAGAACTTGGTAAGCAACTAGCAAACCAAATTCTTCCAGAGCTTGCTGACGATGCTCAAGTAACGTCTCACGACAGCTCAACTAACGGTCTAATCAACGCATTTAAAGCGCTTAAAGCTTAAGACTGTTTAAGTAACACCAAGTAATAACTGTAAACGCCAGCCTTTCGGTTGGCGTTTTTTATGTCCGTTGATTTTACGGCAATAAAAAAGGCTGACGTATGTACGTCAGCCTTTCGTTTTATATTTACTCGATTGTCTCTATTCGAAACAGATCTCGATGAAAGCATTACCCCATTGAGATGAGAAAGGCATGATGATGATTGCCCCATCACACTTGTGACGAATCGTATGACCTTTACCGGAAACCACGATTGGTGTTGCCATATCGAAGTCAAAACCGCTTTCCGCAAGAATACGTTTCGCACCGCCAGTCACCATGTTAGTGATTTCACCCACCATATCGGTCACTTCTTCGTTGAGGCCGTTTGGTCGTTCACCAAGCATGTTTTCCATGATTTCGAGAGCGAGACCTTCATCAAAGGTGATCGACATAGAGCCACGAGATTGTGTACCCACCATACCAATTAGGCCGGATACATCACCACGAGCGATTTCATCTTTCTTAACTCTCGGTTTTTGTGGCTTCAATTCTAGAGAAGCCATCGTTTTTAATACGTTCATCAAAGAAGCTAAAAACGGGTTTACAAATTCAGCGCGCATAATGTTCTTCTATAATCTTATTCTTTCATCTCGGAGGAGCAAGATTGGCAAATGCCATGCGATTCAATGACATGATTCGTCAATTGAAAGCCATGCTTCTCAGCGTTACTGGCGAGTAGGGTGACAAGCGCATCGTCCTGCAGTTCTATCACAGTGCCACATTTATCGCAGATCAGTAGTTGGGAGAAATGTTTGTTGGCATTGCAAGAGCAGCAGCATATGAAGCTATTGGTTGACTCAACTCTGTGAATGAAACCTTGCTCCAACAAGAAATCCAAAGCGCGATATACTGTAGGTGGCTTGGCTTGCGGTTCACTGACTTTCAACTGCTCTAATAATTCATAAGCACTGGAGGCTTTTTTATTAGAGAGGATGAGCTCAAACACTCGCTTTCTTTGAGGTGTTAATCTAACGCCTCGCGATGCGCATATCCCTTCAACTTGCTCTATTAATGTGTGGTCCAAATTTTTCACCATTCAATCGGACATCCCTAATCAAACCTTATTTCTAGGTTACTACGTTTTGGGAGCCAATGATTTCTATTAAAGTCAGGTACAGAGCGTATTGTGACCCACGACTTTGAATAAGACAAGGTAACTCAAAATGACAGTGTGACTCAAGGCATAACTGATTAATGAGGTTGAATTAGAGATCTGGTGAATAGGTTTATAAAAAAGTATGAGGTAAAGTTGATATGACATCTTCATTTGAGTTCAATTTAGCTCAATTAATTTTTCTTACAATAATGTGCTGTTTTAAATCACATTTCTTATCGCATATTGTTCCTTATTCGATAAGATCGATGCCTAATATAGACTAGAAGAAGACTATTGACCCCTCCTGTCAACATGAGCTTGTCATGGTGTATTGTAGTTTTAGTCTTTAATTTCAAATGCTTGGAGTTAAGCTGTGGAGCAAGTAAACAAAGAATCATTTCTGAAACTGTTGTCCATCTATAATCAAAGAGAAAAACGTTATCAACAACGTTTGGATGACTTTAAGGCCATGAGGGATAAGCTTGAAGAAGTGGAAGAACCAAGAGTTAAAAAAAATGAGCGATACATCAAACTGGCTATAGCCGCAGCTATTATTTTAGTCATCGCCTTTATCTTTATTTAAGTCGTCAAATTGGAAGGGAATAAAATGAAAAAGCATTTTGACGCTTTGGCTAAAGCTTCATTAGAAAGTAGTCATCTTAACCTTGGTGAATGGTATGAAAGCTATGGTTTAGCACTGCACTTATTCAAGTCTGATAGCAAAATTTACACAAAGGCGATGAAAAAGCGAGACGGTCATAAAAAGCACATTGCAAAATATATTGAACCTAAGTTACTCACCACGGAAGGAGTAACTGAGGAGTTTAAAAAAATAATGCGTTGGAAGACCTTTGTTGAACGATGGGACGCATATTACGAACCTATTGCAAAGCCTCAAGATCGCGTGCATCACTTGTCTGCAGTATTGGAGGCTTTGTCCGATGAAGATGTTCCACGAGCTTTAATCGAAATCGATAATTTGCCGGTTGACTACTTGATCAACGATACTTTTTGGGGCGAGGTCATTCTCTTTATCGTTGCCGCAAGATCAGGAGATCAAGAGCAGGCCCGATCAATAACGCAAGGACTGTACAACATGGCGCAGAGCGATCACAACACAGCGTTACTTAGCCATTTGTTACCAGCTTTATGTAAGAAATATTTAGATGAAGAGTATTATCCATGGCAAATGAAGGCTCGTGTAGTGAACTGGAATGGAGAAACTTATCATTGTGTTCCGGTATTAATACACAACTTTGATGCTTTTGGTGGTCAAGAGTACATAAACCATACTCCTGTCAGACAACGTGCTCGCGTTGAAAGAAAACATAGCGTGGATTACGTGTATTCTACAGACCGTTATGGAAACCGAGGTCAAAGCATCGCGAGTGCGACTGCTAATGTTGGAATCGCCGTAGCGAGTGCGACAGGTAAAGTTATCGGCCATACTTTGCTTTTGGGCGCCGCAGGGGCGATATATCTAGCGTTAGCCGGTAAGATTCGAGTAAATCACTACAATAATTCCAATCATAAAATAGTCTTAAATCGTAAGACCGAGATGCCTGTCAATTCGTGTGGTTATATCGTGACTAAACAGAACAGTACTATTGAACCATGGCAGGATGAAGAGGGGAGCGAAAGCATAGACAATAGCTTTTCGTTTTTGAACTTCACAGATGGTTTGGCTTATCCATGTCGAAAGGGGTATGACATCCCAGATGAACAAGGGCTTATTCAATTATTATTTGATGAAATAATGTAATCATGATTTGTATTTATGAGTTTTTGAGCCTTTGCTTTCAATCAAATTGAACCATTAAATACGTCCACTCCAACAACATATCAACAATCGAAATCAATGGTTGGAGTCATCATATATTAGCACTTTGCGGTCTCCGTGCTTGGAGGCCGACTTTGTCGTGCTCAGCGTGTGAAACCCAGTTATGTCACATATAAGCTACCAACGGATAAGGATCTCATGTTTTCACCACCTTCACGTGTAACCACGCTTTCAAGAGGGCTGCTTGTCACTACTATTGCTCTTATTCAGGGATGTTCATCTACAGATAAAGTAACACCACCACCACAACCAACCTTGGAGCGAGGGCTTGGATTACCTGCAGATGCAAAACTAATCTCGAATCATAACTCAGCAGAGGGGCGAGAAATGTTTCGTGATATGCAGTTGGCGTTAAAATCGCGCAATCTTTATCAAACCATGGGAGGGGATATCTCTTACATCAAAGGACAGTGCCCTATTGATGTTATCGCCCACCGTGGCAGCTCTAATTATGCTGAAAACTCTCGTAATGCGATTCAAATGGCGGCGGTAAGTGGTTTTGATGGAGCAGAAATTGATGTGATGCTGACGCGTGATAAAGATTGGGTTGTACATCACGACATAGAAACAGGAAGAGCAACCGCTCGTAGTGATGGTAAGCGATATCGCGTGAGTCGTATGAAGAGTAGTGAGTGGAACTCTCTGAGTGGAAGGAGCCCTGACGGAACATTAGATGGGTATCGTCCCGCTTATTTCAATGAAGCCGTGAATGATTGGTACCATTACGCAACGATTGAACAACCCCTTAATATTGAAATAAAAACATCAGATGGCTCCATGGAAGATTTGTTTAAACTCGACGAAATGGCCAGACAAAGTCTCCCCTATAGAAACTATTTTTATTCATCAATGGATATGGACGTTCTGAAAAAAATGCGGGAAATCAATTCAAGTGTTTATCTTGGGTATGTATGGGAGCCTCATTCGGCGTCGGTTGCTCAGTTTAAGCGGGATGCAAAACGAGGCATGGGTTCTGATGATTATTATCAGAAAAATAAAAAGAATATCGATCGCGCCTTTGCTATGGAGGGGCGTTATCGTAAGCATAAGCCCAAACATTCCGCTAAAACGGTAAAACGAATACTTGGCCCCAATAGTGGATTACATGTTGATATAAGAAGTTACCGACAATATGCGACAATTTACAGCCGTGCGAAAGCGCAAGGCATGAAGGTGGTGACTTATACGATTAACGGAACGGATTACCACCAAGATCAATTGGTCTCGTTAGCTAAGGCAGGTCGACCTCTGCCAGATGAGGCGATCATGGATACCAGTAAGTTCTCTATTTGTCAGCAGCTTGCTCCACAGCTTGTCGTTCAATCAAATGGCTACCAACCCACAACGTTAGCAGGCGAAACCGTTGCTGGCCTACCCAATGACGCTGATTTTCACCGACTCTATGAACAAATAGATTACCTCAAAGATGGCCATTACATCACTAACCGAGGTCTCATTAGGAGTGTGTCATATTCCAAGCCTGCTAGCGTGAAAGGTGTGAAAAAAAGAACGCAAACAACGCAGAGCGCGAAGCCAGCAGTGCTGTTTGATATTCAAGATGAAGATTTAAATTTAAGTAACGATGCGATCAGCATTTCGATGCCGACAGAAAAATGATGTTTGATGAGAACAGGGATAGACAAATTATGGAAGCGTTAAGATGAAACCAGTTCCTAGCCAGGACGTAATAACCACAAATAATAAGAAGCCGAAATGGTTGGCTGTTTTGTTGTTTTTTTGTTCACTTCTTTATCTTTTTCCTGAAGTCGCTTTCAACGCCAAGTTGGTTGAAATTGCGGGTGGAATCGATGTTAGTGATGCTCAATTACATAAAACGGAGCTATTTGGCCGAACCATCTCAGGGATCGGGGTGACTTTAATTGTTGCGGATTTTCTACTTAAAGGATGGCTGACCACGACGAAGTTTCGCGCTATTTCATCGTTGGTCGTGATTACAGCTTTGGTTTGGCCAACGGTTTTTTTTGGTCAAAAGGCGGTAATAGATAAATGGTTGATTGAACCGAGTAGTGCAAAGCAGAGACAGGAGGCTTTCTTTTCCTCTGTACTGCGATCTAGTTTAGCGATGAATGCGATTAATATCGAAGGGATCCCTTATAACTCAGAGGCGAGTACCGAGTCGTCAGAAATGACTTTTCTCGCTTTGATCGGTGGGTTGGTTTACAGCAATGATGCATTCTTAAGTCATATTGATGATAAGAAAGTTCAAATTTTGGATCGTTATATTCAAAATCGAGCAAACGCCAATTTCGATGAGCACTATGCGAACTATAAAGTATTACGGAGTGAAGTTCAGCAATCGTGGCATCAATATAAAAAACATGTTGGTGCGTATAATCAGACGGTAGAGTCTCGCCATCAAAAGGCCAATCAAGCGTGGGAAGAGGTCGAGTCGACCGTCGCGACGGGGTATCGTGATTATCAACAGGCGAGTAAGGCCTATTTAACGAGAGCAGAGGCGAGAGCACAAAGAGTTGCACAACCTATTTTTGACCTATTTGATGATAAAGAACGCTGTTATAAACGCAAAGGAAGCTCAAGAGCCAATTGTATCAGCCGCATTGAAGATCGCTATGAACGCTTATTAAAAGATAACTCGATTCCCCACCAACCGATGGATTATTGGTTAGAGAAAACCTTTCGACGAACGAAAGGTGAAACATCTTGGGGGGAAGCATTCGGTTCTCTAGGCTTATCAGTTATCCAAGCCGGTATTGAGCAGGCGACAGGGCAAGCTGGAGAAGCCATTCAAGATAAAACGTATACCAATAGTGTCGCTCATTACACACCACGAATACTGGCAGTGTGGCAAAAACAGTTCTTAAAAGAGACCGGTTATCCTATGGGAATCGACTCTATGTCGGAGTTTCGCTCCCACTCTACAACAGCAAGTAAGGTTCGTACTCAAGTTCATCGAAAGGGGATCCATTTAGACTCCAATTGGCAAATAAACCAAATTAGCGTGTTTAAAAATGCAGTCAGAAACAAAGTTATGAAGGACACCAAAGCTCGTTGGCATGCCGAGGCAAAGCAGCGGGGTTACGACATTGAACCGAACTTATCTTGGAATGATTTTCAAAAAGTAGCCGAAGTTCAGCAACAAATAAAGAATCGTATGGGCGAACGTTATTACGTCGAGCCCATGATGGCGACGTGGAATAATAAGCAATTTTACCAACAGGTTATTGTTCCAAATGTGAGGCGTGAGAGAGATTATTGGCTAGGTTATATTGAGGCGTCACGTGCTCAGTTTGCTGATGATGGCCCTTATGCTGAACAAGGCAAAGCGGCATTGCGTTCTATCATTGTGCCGCCAATATCAATGGGACTATCGCTATTTCTCGTTGTCCTAACGGTGTTTAAGCTGCCAGGAAAATTTATCGTGTTGATGAATTACCATAAACCACGGCCAGCACCGAACTTGAAGAGCAAGGCTCTGAATATAGGCAGCTCGTTTATCGTCATATTCGTTATTCTTGTTGTGCCTGTGAATGTATTTTCATCCAAGTACACTCAAACGGACTCAACGATTGGCTTTTTCTTAGAGCAAGTCAGTGACACACTATCTCCGTCGGCTTCTTATGCCGTTCGTTGGGTGATACATACTCAACCGTTGATTCATCCACTTGGCGCTCAAATAGACAAAAGTATGCGTATTACTGATGGGTTTTCTACCTCTTTGGAGCATTCGGTAGCGGAGTTAGATGGTGTTTTTGCTCGTCATTTAACTCAGCGTGCTGAGAGCGAACCGGTGAGTTCAGCTAAAAACAATAATGAAGCCCAAACGGAGTTTCCTATGTACATCAATTCAAATGCACAGAACCAACCGGGTTTTAAGGTTCGAATAATGAATATTAAGCCTAGGTACCAAGCCGGTATGCGATTGCCAGAGGGTAATTATGATGTTGAGGTCCGTGCCAATGGATACCAACCAAAGCGTTTATGGGTAAAGCACAGTAAAGGAAAAGCCTCTCACCGAATCGAACTTGAAAAGTTGGTTATTTAAGTCCGCGTCATAGAAAGTGAACAGAAGAAAATGATCTGCTCCTTCCACTAAAAAGGGTTTAGCGTTACTTGGCGCGGGAGCTGCTTTGGTAGCTGGTCACCCTGAACTTATCACCGCGAGCGTATCGGCAGACGGTGTTCAATTCGGTGGCATTATTGGCGCAAGTGCCCCAATAGTATTTGGCCTATGGGAAACCCTACGCAATGAGTTCAAGTAATGGCAGAGTATCAAACACTAATAGTCGCTGTTGCTAGTGCCCTGTCTAGTGGTGTCGGTGTGGGCATTACACTCAAAACAGACGTTAAGTGGCTGCGCTTGATGATGGAAAAGATGGATCAGCGGATTGTAAAGTTGGAGAACCAACGGAATCTGTGAGTAAAAACTTAACCAAGCACAAGCAGTAGTGCTTGGTTGAGTTTTTTAATTGCTTGATTTTGGAGGGGTTTGATTCGCGACTTTGCTAACTCTTAGCATTTTTTGGTCGACTTGATCACCATTGGCTTGGTTGTTAACCCCAACGATATTTGCTGATACCACAGAGTTAGAATTTACACGCCCTGCAACATTTAGTCGGATTGCTGTTTGCGAGACGAAAGCATTCGTTATCTGTGTCATTTCAGAAATACTTAAATGTCCTTTAAATAACTCAGTCCCGATTGTTTCACCAGTAGCAATGCTTAACAGTTCAACTCTATAGCTGTTGGGTTTATGTTTGAGTAAGCTAATTTTGTATTCGCCATCTAGACGACGCAAATCACTTTCTTGCTTTGCCTTATGGGTAATTGCCTCAATTTGTGCTTTGGATAAGGTTGTTTTATCTATTGAAACTTGAGTGGCGTCAGGAACACTACGCAATACATTTAGCATAGCTTGGTTACCCTGTTCGCTAATTTCCTTTAGCTGAGGTTGGTTCTGTATTAAAGCCATAGTGATAGCTTGTTTATTAGCTGCTTCGGTGTCTTTCGATTGTGCGCCTAAGTAGTTGTTATATGTAGATTGTACCGCCCATATGGCCGCAACACCTAAGACAACAGTAACAACTTGTTTGCCAGTCATTTTTTCCATTGCAGTTTTACCTAGTTCTGTGAAGAAACCACCTAAGTCCGCAGTTACGTTCGAACTTCCTTGCTCGACCTTAAAAACGATCTCTAGTGCTTTTCGCTCTGAAGCTGTTAAGCACTTAGCCGATTTCCCATAAATCAATTCGGCGTAGACTTTATTTAAATGGTTCTGTAAGTCAACCAATGATTTCATCATAGATGTCGTCATTGTAGAATTATATCGGTCACCCTTTACGTTGATATGGAACTGCGGCCATTTGTCAAAGTCTAGCTCAATAACATCGTTGTCATACTTGCCTTCAAGTGCTTGCTCTAAAAATTGCCAAGCTAACTTTTCGTCAGTGATTGCGATAGAAGTAGTGGACAAGATATGTACCTCTGCGGGTTTTGTTTGTAGTTAGGCCGCAAATTCTATCATCAATATCAATAGTCTACAGTGGTATTGAGTTGTTTTGTGATTGATTTTATTGACAAAAATATCCGTAAAAAGAGGTTATTTAATAGATTTAAATACTTACATTAAATCTGGTTGAAGAAAATAATTAAAAATTATTGCGAGTCTGAGACTTCTGATGCAGTTCTGATGGGTTTAACTGAGTGTAAACTTGCCACAAAATGTTTAAGTTTCTATGCCCAGTTACTTGAGCTACTTCTTCTATTGAGTACCCTTTCTCAAACAACCGACTTGCTCCCTCTCTTCTTAAGTCGTGATATCTCAGATCTTCAATACCTAATTCGTTTCTCACCCTTTGGAAGCCTGCGCTAACACTTCGTGAGTTGTACGGGAAAATGAGTTCGCCTTTGTCTGGTTGTTTCAGTGCGATCTCAAATGAATCGCCAAGCAACGGCACAATCATATGATTACCTTCTTTCTTCCTTGGGTCTTTCCTGTCTCTAACGAGTATCGTTTTATGTTCTTGGTTGAGGTCTTCCCAACGCAGCTTGCAGACTTCACCAATTCGCATACAAGTAAGAATGCTGAATTCTAGAATGTCAGTGAATGGGATTCGAGTTGTGCCGTTTGGCCGGAAAGACTCACGTTGTTCTAATCCAAGCTTTAAGAGTTTCAGTTCTTCAGAAGTTGGGCGACGTGTTCGTTTCTGGCTTTTACCTATTAGTGCCATATCAATGAGAACCGGAATTGCTTCATCAAATATCTGAAAGTTGGCCGCGATATTGAACACAGGTTTTGCTTTTTTCATCACAGAACGGAGGTAAGCAACATCGTGATAGACCGTTGCACCGCCAGCTCCTCCACCTTTTCTATTTTTACAGTGTTGGATTAAGTCGCTAGTTTTTAGCTTGTCGCTTTCACCCTTGGATATGTCACAGTCACGAAGAAGCTTAATTACGTATTGCTTCGTTCGTCCTGTTTTATCCCATAAATCAGGCTCTTCCATAAACTTGTCCAGAAGTACGTACAACGGTACGGATTTCTGTCCGGATTCGTCAGGGTTTTCTAGCTCAAGAACCCGCTTGTTTGCATAGGTTCTAGCGAGTTCTTTTTTCCTGAATGTTTTCGATTCCCTGTGTATAATCGCCGAATTCTTTTTGACTACAATGTCCACTGTGAAGCGTGATTCACCGCTTTTTAGTGTTCTTTTTTTAATGCTAAATGATGCCATTCGTCCTACTCCATCGATACGTACTATATGCGTACTGAAAGGGTGAGTTTGGGGCAACTCTAGCAAATTGCTGTATATATATGCAGTATATAGATTTCGAGTAACACCTTATGAAACCTGACAATACTAGTAAATACGCGGCTAACCGCTTATCCGTTGCACCCATGCTCGATTGGACTGACCGCCACTGTCGTTACTTTCACCGTTTGCTTTCTCAGCAGACTCTTCTGTACACGGAAATGGTAACAACGGGCGCGATCTTACATGGTAAGGGCGACTTTCTTGAATATAACGAGCAAGAACATCCTCTTGCACTTCAACTCGGTGGTTCAAACCCGGTTGATCTTGCTGCTTGTGCCAAGCTTGCTGGTGAACGCGGTTATGATGAAGTGAATCTTAACGTAGGTTGCCCTTCAGACCGAGTTCAGAATGGTCGATTTGGTGCATGCTTGATGGCTGAGCCCGAGTTGGTGGCAGATTGTGTTTCAGCGATGAAAGAAGTCACTGATATTCCAATTACCGTGAAAACGCGTATCGGTATCGATGACCAAGACTCTTATGAGTTTCTAACTAAGTTTGTTTCGACGGTTTCTGAAAAAGGTGGCTGTGAGCAATTTACTATTCACGCGCGTAAAGCGTGGTTGAGTGGCCTTAGCCCGAAAGAGAACCGTGAGATCCCACCGCTAGATTACGATCGTGCATACCAAATCAAGAAAGATTTCTCTGATCTGGTGATTGCCGTGAATGGTGGCGTTACTACTCTTGAGCAAACTAAGGAGCACTTGCAACACCTTGATGGTGTGATGATTGGTCGTGAGGCTTACCATAGCCCATTTATTTTGGCTGAAGTTGATCAACAGATCTTTGGTTTAGACACACCAATTAAGAAGCGCTCACAGGTTGTCGAAGAGATGTACCCGTACATCGAGCGTGAACTTTCAAATGGCGCAAGCTTAGGTCACATATCTCGTCACATGCTTGGTTTGTTTCAAAGCATGCCTGGTGCAAGACAATGGCGTCGCTACATCAGTGAAAACGCACATAAGAAAGGTGCAGGTATTGAAGTGATGCAAACAGCATTGGCTAAGATCCCTAAAGAGCTAAATGTTTAAGCTCCCTCTAAGTTAAAAACTTAAGGTTAAATTCGCCATTAGAGGCTAAATTTACCACTACAAGTTTCCGAAAAGCTACGCATGAAGATGTGTGGCTTTTTATTTATCTGATAAATAAGGATTTTCTTGGGTTGGCATACTTGGTATGGAAGCTGCAATGTTAGAAAGTAGGAAAGATAGGTCATTAACTCATTAGGGAGACCATTATGTTTGAATTAATCTTTGTTCTTATTTTCGTCGCAACTCTACTTGTCACTGGTATCACGTTTATGACGGTATTGGCTGCAACCGGAGTGGCGTTATTAGTCATGTTGGTCTTAGGTATGATGGGCGTCGTGTTTAAGTTACTGCCTTGGTTGATCGTGATTGCAATCGGTGTGTGGTTTTTCAAAAATTTTGTACACAGTTCTAACCAGAGACGTTACTAAGGTCATCGTGCCGTCAAATCTTTACTCGTCAGCGGTTTATCGTTTTAGAATTTAAGATGTGTGGTAGAATTTTCCCCAATAATCTATGAATGTGCATACAATTAGCACAACGATATGGAATTGGAGCTATCTCAAATGAATAAAATGCCATTAATTGCTTTAGTGGGAATGCTATCTTTAAGCTCGGCAGTGTCTGCTGAAGAAGAGTTTTCTTACACGGCTAAAGTCGGTGCCGATATGTGGTGGGGAAGTACAAAGCTAAACGAAGTTAGACAAGATGATGACTCTAACTCACCTTCGTTGTATTTCGCATTTGAGCATAATGCCCCGATGCTACCAAACGCTAGCTTTCGCTATACTTCTGTTGATGCAGATTCATTGGCTTTCGATAAGTACGATTACACCTTCTATTACACGTTGTTAGATCACAAGCTGATGAACTTCGATGCGGGTGTGACGTTTACTCAATACTCAAACTCGAATTACATTGAACCAAAAGCAACAGGTGCGAAAACATCGACGTTTGATGAGTTCACGTGGAGCTTCTACGGTAACGCAGAGATCAATGTGCCGGACACCAACTTCGATATCATTGGTACCATCGAGTTTGGTGATAGCAGTGGTATTAAGAGCACTGACTTGATGGCGGGTGTTCAGTACCGAATTCCAGTAGCAGAATCTGAAATTGCCCTGCGTGGTGGTTACCGTGTTATCGATTTAGATTCGGATGAGTTCTTTAGCTCAGAACTAGGCAAGAGCTTTGTCATGGTTGATGGTTGGTTTGCTGGTGCTGAAGTGCGCTTCTAGGCCATATAAAGCAAATTTAGAACGAATTTTAAGAACGCCACTTTATTAAGTGGCGTTTTTTTATATCTATTGGTTACTTGAGTATATATCTTTCTGGAATTAGTTAGCACATTCATCACTTTCGACCATCCTTAATACAGAGAGCCAATTTGCGTCTATTCTTATAAGGTCTATGTAGTGAGGTCAAAGCAAGGGATGGAATATGACACTCAATGAATTGAGAAATTTATATAGAGAAAACCTGTTAGTTGAAGCCATCATAGAGCCCTCAATTCAAGAAGGGTCTTGGGTTGTGGAGTTTCGTCATATGGGTGGTGGCTTCGTTCTGCTTACTGATGTTCATGGTGAAGAATGTCATTACGCGGATTTAGACCTAGCATCTAAGTCGGCAATGGCGGTTGGCTTTCAGCAAGTACGCATTGAAAACCAGTAAGACAATTTACGTTTCAATCGGTTTTTACTTCCAAAAAGTTATAAAACATACTTTTCTATTCTTTCTTGTTATTAAAAGGAGTGGTTAATCTATCGTCACGCAATGATTAGGGATGTCGTGACCATGTCTTTAAATAAGAAAGAGTCTTCACAAAATAATAATGCACAGTCTGGGGCTAATGAGTTACCTGGGCTAGCAGCACCACTTAATGACCAACAATTGGGTCATCTTCAGCAAACTGTTTCTGAACTGTCTTCACAACAACTGGCATGGGTCAGTGGTTACCTTTGGGGAGTGAGCCAAGCTCAGCCTGTCGGTGCTGCTGCGCCAATCGCTCAAGCGGCCGCTGCAGTAGCGGCTAAGCCAGCGGGTAAGCTCAGCATTATCTTCGCTTCTCAAACCGGTAATGCGAAAGGCGTCGCTGAATCGCTAGAGGCAGAAGCAAAAGCCTTAGGTATTGCTGTCGAGCTTTTCGATGCAAGTGATTATAAAGGTAAGAACCTAGCCAAAGAGACACACGTCATTTTTGTGGCTTCAACCAATGGTGAGGGCGAAGCCCCTGATAACGCGATTGAGTTGCATGAATTCCTACAATCGAAGAAAGCGCCAAAATTATCAAACCTACAATACGGTGTGATTGGTTTAGGTGACTCAAGCTATGAGTTCTTCTGCCAAACGGCTAAAGACTTCGATAGCTTCCTCGCTAAGCTTGGTGCGAAATCGTTTGTCGACCGTCTTGATTGTGATGTTGATTACGAAGAATCAGCAACGGAATGGCGCGCTAAAGCATTAGAGCAAGTAAAAGAGACGCTATCGACAGGCACTGAAGCCGATGTGGTTCAATTACCAGTCGGTCAAGCGGCCGCCGGTCATTCGCAATACACCAAACAAAATCCATATACAGCGACACTATTAACCAGTCAAAAGATCACCGGTCGTGACTCGGGTAAAGATGTTCGTCATATCGAGATTGATCTTGATGAGTCGGGCATTACCTACCAACCCGGCGATGCGCTAGGCGTATGGTATGAAAACAGTTCAGAACTCGCAAATCAGATTCTTTCTAAGGTTGGGTTATCGGGTATCGAAAGTGTCGATGTCGATGGTAAGAATCTATCTATCCATAGTGCGCTAGTGAGTAAATTTGAGATTACCACTTCAAACCCTCAACTTGTGACTAAGTTTGCTGAGTTATCGGGCAGCAAGAAGTTAATCAAGCTGGTGGAAGATAAAGACAAGCTTCGTGAATACGCGGGTAATACTCAAGTTGTCGATGTTTTAGCTGAGAAGAAAACTAAGCTATCGGCTGATGAGTTAATTGGCCTGTTACGTAAGCTGACACCGCGTCTCTATTCTATTGCATCAAGCCAAGCAGAAGTAGATGAAGAAGTTCACTTGACGGTTGGTTTGGTTGAATACCAAAAAGGCGAAGAGTCTCGTTTAGGCGGAGCTTCTAGCTTCTTAGCTCAACGTCTTGAAGAGGGTGGTGAAGTGAAGGTGTTTGTTGAGAACAACAATAACTTCAAATTACCACAAGACGACAATACACCAATCATCATGGTCGGCCCGGGTACCGGTATCGCACCGTTCCGCAGTTTTGTTCAAGAGCGTGAAAACAATGATGCTGAAGGAAAAAGCTGGTTGTTCTTTGGTGACCGTACCTTTACTCAAGATTTCTTATACCAAGTTGAATGGCAAAAGTACCTCAAGTCTGGCGCGCTAACTAAGCTCGATGTTGCCTTTAGCCGTGACCAAAAAGAAAAGGTTTATGTTCAGGACCGTTTAATCGAACAAGCAGAGCAGGTGTGGCAATGGCTGCAAGAGGGCGCGTACCTCTATGTCTGTGGCGATGCGACTCGAATGGCTAAAGATGTTCATGAAGCGTTAGTTTCGATAGCGGAAAAGCATGGCAACCAGAGCCGCGAGCAAGCTGAACAATATATTAATGATTTACGTAAAGCGAAACGTTACCAAAGGGATGTGTACTAATGAGCAAGCAAGTAATAGAGCAAGAAGTGCTAGGTCAAGTACTTGGACCTTTGGCTGACAATGAGCGTCTTAAGCGTGAAAGTAATAACCTACGCGGTACGATTGAACAAGATCTCCAAGACCGCATAACAGGTGGCTTTACTGCTGATAACTTTCAGTTGATTCGTTTCCACGGTATGTATCAACAAGACGACCGTGATATTCGTAACGAACGTACCAAACAAAAGCTCGAACCGTTACATAACGTCATGCTTCGTGCTCGTATGCCTGGTGGCATCATTACCCCTAAGCAGTGGTTGGCGATTGATAAGTTCGCAGACGAAAGTACCTCTTACGGTTCAATTCGTCTAACAACTCGTCAAACGTTTCAGTTCCACGGTGTCTTGAAGCCGAACATTAAGTTGATGCACCAAACGCTAAATAGCATTGGCATTGATTCAATTGCGACAGCGGGTGATGTAAACCGAAATGTTCTATGTACGACAAACCCGGTTGAATCTGAACTTCATCAAGAAGCTTACGAGTGGGCGAAAAAGATCAGTGAACATCTATTACCGAAGACTCGTGCTTATGCAGAAATCTGGTTAGATGGTGAAAAACTAGAAACAACGGATGAAGAACCTATCCTTGGTAGCAACTACCTACCGCGTAAGTTCAAGACGACGGTTGTCATTCCTCCGCAAAATGATGTGGACGTCCATGCTAACGATCTTAACTTTGTTGCTATTGCTGAAGACGGAAAGCTGGTGGGCTTTAATGTGTTAGTCGGTGGCGGTCTTGCTATGACACATGGTGATACCTCTACTTATGCACGTAAAGCTGACGACTTTGGTTTTGTGCCATTAGATAAAACGTTAGATGTAGCAGCGGCGGTGGTAACGACTCAGCGTGACTGGGGTAACCGTTCAAACCGTAAGAATGCAAAAACCAAATACACACTAGACCGTGTTGGTATTGATGTATTCAAAGCAGAAGTAGAAAAGCGTGCAGGCGTAGAATTTTCTGAAAGCCGTCCTTATGAGTTTACTGGCCGTGGTGATCGCATTGGTTGGGCGGAAGGCATTGATGGTAAGCACCACTTGGCGTTATTCATCGAGAATGGTCGTTTACTTGATTTTCCGGGTAAAGCTCTGAAAACAGGTGTTGCTGAAATAGCGAAGATCCACAAAGGTGACTTCCGCATGACTGCAAACCAAAACCTAATTGTTGCGGGTGTGTCGACGAGTCAAAAGGCCAAGATTGAAAAACTGGCGCGTCAATATGGCTTGATGGATGATGCTGTTTCAGAGCAACGTAAAAACTCAATGGCGTGTGTGGCTTTCCCAACATGTCCTTTAGCAATGGCAGAAGCTGAGCGCTTTCTTCCTGAGTTTGTAACGGATGTTGAAGACATTCTGAAAAAACATGGATTACCAGAAGAAGATAACATCATCCTTCGAATCACAGGTTGTCCAAACGGTTGTGGTCGTGCAATGTTGGCTGAACTTGGTTTAGTGGGTAAGGCTCCGGGGCGTTACAACATGCACTTAGGTGGCAACAAAGCCGGAACTCGTATCCCTAAGATGTATAAAGAGAACATCACTTCAGCTCAGATCTTAGAAGAGATTGATTCGCTGGTGGGACGTTGGGCTACGGAACGTAACGACAATGAAGGGTTCGGTGATTTTACAATCCGAGCTGGCATCATCGAAGAGGTGATCATTTCCAAGAGGGATCTGCATGCATAATTCTGTCGCTTCAAAATTGAAGTTAGCAGAGCTACTCGCATTGACTAAGACGGAGCAAATACTTCGTCTTGGACAAATCAACGCAGAGTTAGAGCAGCTAACCGCATTAGAAAGAGTTAAGTGGGCTTTAGATAATTTAGAAGGGACACATGTTGTGTCTTCTAGTTTCGGAATCCAAGCAGCATTGATGTTGCACCTAGTGACCCAAGCAAAACCAGATATTCCGGTTATTTTGACTGACACAGGGTATCTATTTCCGGAGACCTATCGCTTTATTGATGAGTTAAGTCAGAAGTTGACTCTAAACCTTCAAGTCTTTCGCGCCCAACAGAGCCCTAATTGGCAAGAAGCGCAATATGGAAAACTTTGGGATCAAGGTATAGAAGGGATAGAGAAGTACAACAAGCTTAATAAAGTTGAACCGATGAGAAGAGCGTTGGATGAGCTCGAGGCTGGGACATGGTTTTCCGGTTTAAGAAGAGAGCAATCTCAATCGCGTGCAAATTTGCCAATCTTATCTATCCAAAATGGTGTGTTTAAATTTTTGCCGGTAATCGATTGGACGAATAAAGATGTTCACTATTACCTAGAAGAGCATGGTCTCGGTTATCACCCGCTTCGAGAGCAGGGTTACCTTTCTGTTGGAGATACACATACAACTAAGAAGTGGGAACCGGGTATGACTGAAGAGGAAACTCGTTTTAATGGGTTGAAACGCGAATGTGGTCTCCATGAAGATGATGGAGAGCAATATGGTTCTGGGATTTAGACTCGTTGCCATTTAAAAAGCTGCCATGAGGCAGCTTTTTTGTTTTCTAGGATGAAAATTAGATCAATTGTGGATAAGTCTGTGGTTATTTTGTAAGTACTCTGTAGTTAAACTTGCACAAATAAGGCTTTGAGTGTTTATTCGCCATGTAATCGTTATTTTTGCATCTTTCTTTAATAAACACTTGCCAATGTGATGAACATCTCTATAATGCCGCCTCACTGACACGGCAGACGCCACAAGGCTTCAGCGCAGAATGTTAGTAAGGCAACTAGCTTTAAGCGATAATTCGCTCCTACTTTTAGAAAGTAGAAATTAATTTTTAAAAGTGTTTGACACTGAGAAT